>JANYBA010000114.1 GCA_025360985.1 Gammaproteobacteria bacterium
ATACGCCGGGCATGTCGAACCTCGCGCGACACCTGGCTTTCGACAAGGGCGATTTCATCGGCCGCGACGCGGCGTTGCGCGAACGCGAGTCTGGCACCGCGACGACGCTGGTGACGCTGGCGATCGATGCCAGCGATGCCGACGCCTCCGGCTTCGAACCAATCAAATGCGATGGCCGCAAGGTCGGCTTCATCACCTCCGGTGCCTACGGGCATGTCGTTGGGCAAAGCCTGGCACTGGCCTATGTTGATCGCGACATCGTCGCTGCGGCGCCAGAACTGACCGTCGAAGTGGTCGGCGAAACCCGGGCAGCGCGTATCCTTGCCGAGCCAGCCTACGATCCGAAAAGTCTGCGGCTGCGCATTTGATCCAACATTCTTCTTACCCGGTGCCTTGTCCATGAAAATCCGCCACGCTCGTTTGTTCACTGCTTTGACGCTGGTCTTGGCCGCGAGCTCGAGCGCGCAGGACTCCGGATCCTATTCGCTGATCTTCCGCCAGGGAATGATTTACGACGGCTCGGGCAACGCGCCCTTCGTCGGCGACGTGGCGATCACCGATGGCCGCATTACTGCGGTCGCCGTGCACATCACCGGCCATGGCGTACGCGAGATTGATGCCCGCGGAATGGCGGTGGCGCCGGGCTTCATCAACATGCTGGCGCACCCGGAGCAATCGCTGCTGGTGGACGGCCGCGCGCAAAGCGACCTGCGCCAGGGCGTGACTCTGGAAGTGCTGGGCGAAGATTCGATGGGCCCGCTGTCGGCGACGATGCAGCAGCAAGGCGAAGCGCGGCAAGACGACATCAAGTACCACATCGACTGGGACACGCTCGACCAGTACCTGCAGCGCCTGCAACGCCAGGGCATTTCGGTGAACGTCGCGTCCTACGTCGGCGCCGGCACCGTGCGCAACGTCGTGCTTGGCGAAGGCAACGTGCAACCGACGCCGGAACAACTGGCGCAGATGCGCGGGCTCGTGCACGCGGCGATGGAGGACGGCGCGCTTGGCGTCACCACCGCCCTGATCTACGTGCCGAACACGTTTGCCAAGACACCGGAACTTATCGCGCTGGCGAGCGAGTCCGGGCGCTGCGGCGGTCTGTATTCTGCGCACCTGCGCAACGAAGGCGACCGGCTCATTCCGGCCCTGCAGGAATCGATCGACATCGCCACCGCCTCGGGCGCGCCGGCCGAGGTCTACCATTTCAAGCAGGCGGGGCACGACAACTGGGGCAAGCTCGATGCGACCGTCGCGTTGATCGAAGCCGCCCGCAAGCGCGGCGTGCGCATTACCGCCGACATGTACACCTACACCGCCGGCGCGACGGGTTTCGACGCGGCCATGCCGCCCTGGGTGCAGGACGGCGGCCTGGAAAAATGGATCGAACGATTGAAGGATCCGGCCACACGCGCACGCGTGGTCACCGAGATGCGCAATCCGCACCCGGCCGATTGGGAAAATCTCTACGCCGGCGCCGGCGCGGCCGGCACGCAGTTCCTCAATTTCAAGAATTCGGTGCTCAAGCCACTCATTGGCAAGACCCTGGCCGAGGTCGCCAAGCAGCGCGGCACGAGCCCGGAAGACACGATCATCGACCTGATCATCGAGGACGGCTCGCGCATCGAAGTCGCCTATTTCCTGATGGACGAGGCCAACGTCCGGCGCGAAGTGGCGCTGCCGTGGATGAGCTTCGATTCCGACGAAGCGGCGCCGTCGATCGAAGGCGTGTTCCTGCTCTCGAGCAATCATCCGCGCGCGTTCGGCAACTTCGCCCGCCTGCTGGCGAAATACGTGCGCGAGGAAAAACTCGTGGCGATGCAGGAAGCGATCCGCCGGCT
Organism: Gammaproteobacteria bacterium; assembly: GCA_025360985.1. Taxonomy (GTDB): domain Bacteria; phylum Pseudomonadota; class Gammaproteobacteria; order Xanthomonadales; family Xanthomonadaceae; genus Arenimonas. The sequence goes on from JANYBA010000114.1 coordinate 1,842, forward strand.
GTCAGCCTTTCCCGCCGACGTGCTGTCGCTGCCCGATCGCGGCCGCCTCAAGCCCGGCTACGTCGCCGACGTCGTCGTGTTCGATGCCGCGAAAATCCAGGACCACGCCACCTTCGACAAGCCGCAGCAGTACGCCACCGGCATGAAGTTCGTGGCCGTCAACGGCGAGCTGGCGCTGGAGAACGGCGAACCGACCGCCGCGCGCCCGGGCCGCGTCGTCCGCGGCCGTGCCTGGACCGGCTACAAGGATGGCGGCTGCCGCGCCTCGAGCGCCGACTGGACGTGGACCCAGTAGAAAAGGGGACGGAGGCAATTGATTTTGGTGTGTCCCTCCGCCCCCTTTTGTGTCAGTGGAACGCGTCGTAGCGGACCTCGACGACCAGGCCATTGCGGGTCTCGACCAGATAGACGTCGTCGCCGACGCGCCAGCGCTGGTGGTGCGAGTTCTCCCAATCGCGATCACGATGCGACACGCGGCGGCGATCGTAGTGATGGTCGTAGCGATTCGGCACGCCGTCGCAGTCGGCATCGTGAACGTCGCCCGTAAAAAAGGCCAGGGGCCAGACTCGATGGGAATCGAACCGGCCCCTGGCCCCGTCCCCAAGTGTCGGGTCGGGCGCTTAGTCGTTCTTGGAGCTGATGATATGGCCGTCGTTCGGATCGACCTTCAATTCGACTTCCTTGCCGCTCTTGTCCTTGGCTTCGACGTTCCAGACGTTGTCGTCGAGGCGGATGTCGCCAATGTCGGTGTAGCCGGCCGCGGTCAGCTTGTCGTAGATCACCAGGGCGCTGATGCCGGAAGCCGGCGTTTCGCTGTCCTCGGTGGCCTCGTTCCTGGCTTCGGCGGCGGCGTCCTTGGCGTCGGCGGCGGCTTCGCTGGCCTCGTGGGCGGCCTTGTCGGCGGCTTCCTTGGCGTCGGCGGCGGCATCGCCGCCGGGCGTGACCACGGCGCCGTTGCTCGCCAGCTCGGCGGCCTGCGCGCTCGGCGCGGTCAGCGCATAGGCACCGCCGGCAATGGCGATCGCCACGGCCAGCGTCAACACGGAATTCCTGGTTTTCATCGCACTGCTCCTTCAAAGGGAGCCGCCAGTGTTGGCGCCGGCAGCAGAATCCCGGATGAACGGGCTATGTGGTACAGCGCACATTCGGTTTCGTGAAAAGAATCGTCAGGTAACTCGCGCGCCCGGAACCCTAGCGCGCCTCGTCCTGGTCCTTGCGATCCTTGTCGTCGAACTGCACGTTCTGGGCGCTGCCGCTGCGATAGCGCGTCATCTTGTCCGAGACCGACGCCCAGGCGCGTTCGCTGCCGCGCTTGGATTTCTGGAACATCAGGCGCGAGCCAGCGTCCACGCCGAAGGCCTGCGCGTCGTCGAACGAGGCCAGGTCGGCGCTGAGGAAGACGAACTCCCAGCCGTCGCCGCGCTTGGCTTCGATCATGGCCAGGATGCGGGCGCGGTTGAATTCGCGGCTGGCGTTCTCGTGCCCGTCGGTGACGATCACGAAGATGATCTTGCCCGGGCGCTGGTCGGCGCCGAGCCGCGCGAACATCGCCTCCAGGTCCATGATCCCGCGGCCGATGGCGTCGTAGAGCGGTGTGCACGCCCGGGGCACGTAGGTCTCCAGCGTCAAGGGCCGGGCGTCGGCGATCGGCGCCACCGGCTGGACGATTTCGTAGGGATCCTCGGAGTCGAATTGCACCAGGGTGAAGGTCGCCGGCGTCGGCTCGGCCTGCTGGTCGCGCAGGAAGGTGTTGAAGCCGCCGATCACGTCGTCGCGGATGTCGCCCATGGAGCCGGTCCGGTCCAGGATCACGGCGATGTGGCTGCTGGCGTTCAAGGGCGTCTCCGATGCGAGGATGGAGAACCACCCTAGGACGGGCCCTTCTCACGGCCTGCGACTAGCGTCGAAGCGCTGGACTTGGAACCGCAGCGCCCGCTGCTCCGAGCCTTCACCGCGCCCTGGGGCGTGGTGTCGGATACAGGTGCCTATTGCCGTGATTTTGGCATTTTAAGCTAAATATTGACCTAAATTTACTTATAAGCTAGAAATGCGAGCCATAAGTAAGGGAAACGACGATGAAACGGGTCACTGGCGATTACGTCCCGGGAAGTTTGGCGGCCAGCCGCTACCGGGCGTTCGTGCCCCATCCGCTGCCTCCGGAACCTCCGCTGGCCTTCGATACCGGGCTTGTCGCCCGGCTCGAGCGGGCCAACCAGGCGCTTGGCCGGCTCGACGGCCTGACCCGGATGCTGCCCGACCCGGAACTGTTCCTCTACCACTATGTCCGCAAGGAAGCGTTGCTGTCTTCGCAGATCGAGGGTACGCAGTCCTCGCTGTCCGACCTGCTGATGTTCGAGTTGCACGAACTGCCCGGCGTGCCGATTGACGACGTCGAGGAAGTATCGAACTACGTCGCCGCCCTCAACCACGGCCTGGAACGCCTGCGCGGCGGGTTCCCGCTGTCGTTGCGCCTGCTGCGCGAGATCCACGCGATCCTGTTGCGCGGCGGTCGTGGCGCCAACAAGACGCCCGGCGAATTCCGGCGCACGCAGAACTGGATCGGTGGCCGCAGCCCGGCCACCGCCAATTTCGTACCGCCGCCGCCGGAACGCCTGGACGAATGCCTGTCCGCCTTCGAGCAGTTCCTGCACACGCCGGGCGAACGCATGCCGCCGCTGATCAAGGCCGCGCTGGCGCACCTGCAATTCGAGACCATCCATCCGTTCAACGACGGCAACGGCCGCTTGGGCCGATTGTTGATCGCGCTGATCCTGTGCGTGGAAAACGTGCTGGCCGAGCCCAGCCTCTACCTCAGCCTCTACTTCAAGACGCGGCGCGCGCAGTACTACGACCAGCTCGACGCCGTGCGCCGCGATGGCGATTGGGAAGCCTGGCTGGCCTTCTTCCTCGAAGGCGTCGAACAGACCTCCACCCAGGCGGTGGACACCGCCCGTCGCATCCTCGCGCTGTTCGACGCCGATCGGCTAAAGCTGCGCGGCCTGGGCCGCAGGGCCGGCAGCGCCGGCCAGGTATTCGAGCAATTCGCCCGGCGGCCGTTGTTGACTGCGCCGCAGATCGCCAGGCAACTGGCGCTGGCGCCACCGACCGTGCGCAGCGCGCTGATGGAACTGGGCAAGCTCGGCCTGATCAACGAGATCACCGGCCAGCGGCGCAATCGTGTGTGGTTGTACCAGGGCTACTACGACTTGCTCAGCGAGGGGACCGCGCCACTGTGAGGGCGCGCGCACGATCAAGTCGAGCGATACCGAAGGGTCCGCGGCTTCGATCTTGGCGACCCGCGACTAGCTCGACTTCATGCGCCGGGCGTGATCGTGGTACGCAACGTTATATATTTCAATAAGTTATGAGTCGTTCAGGCGCATGAGTTGTTTTGTTTTAAGTTTTTCGTTAACTTAAAGCAAATGAAACCAATCCCGAACAGCCCACCGTTCGAAGACCTGTTCCGTCTGCCCCAGGACCGTTTTGCAATGGTTGTCCAGGCGGCGCAACGCATGGCGGACGACGACTACCTGCATTGGGAAAAACTGCGCCAACTTCCGGCTCCAGCAGGCCTGACTTCGAAGGAATGGTGGCTGGCGCTGAAGTTCAAGCGCGCCGGCAGCCGAATCGCATTCCCAGTCCTGCTTGCCACCAATGGCCAGGCGTTGTCGGTGACCCGGCATGCGCGACTGGACTCGGGCATGGCGCGCATGGATCGACTCCTGGCCGGGCGCGTGGCAATGCCCGAGGCGGCGCGCAATGAGGCGACCAAGGATCAGTTCATCGCCAGCTCCCTGATGGAGGAAGCGATCCACTCCAGCCTGTTCGAAGGCGCGGTCAGCACCCGCGAAGTGGCGAAGGACATGCTGCGTTCGCAACGTGCCCCGGTCAATCGCGACGAGCGAATGATCCTGAACAATTACCAGGCGATGTACCGATTGCGGGAAATGGCGAAGGCGCCGCTATCGCTGGCCGCCGTGTTGGAACTACATCGAATCCTCACTGACGGAACCCTCGACAAGCCCGGGGAAGCCGGCCGATTGCAGCATCCGGGCGATCAACGCGTGAACATCGTGGATGACCGACTGCACCGGATTGTCTTCACGCCACCGCCGGCCGAGCAATTGCCGGAACGCATGGCGCGTCTGGTGGAATTCGCCAATGCCGACGACACTGTCGACGGGCAGTATGTGCACCCGGTGCTGCGCTCGATCCTGCTCCATTTCCAGCTCGCTTATGACCATCCGTTCTACGACGGCAATGGCCGTACCGCGCGTGCCCTGTTCTATTGGTCGATGCTGCGGCGTGGCTACTGGCTCGCGGAATTCTTCTCGATTTCCCGGCCGTTGTATCGGCAGCGGCAACCGTACGAGCTCGCCTATCAACAGGTGGAAAGCGACCAACAGGACGGGACCTACTTCGTATTGCAGCAGCTGGACGTGCTGGATCGCGCCGTCGATGAACTATTCGCCTACGTCGAGCGCAAGAGCAAGGCGCAAAGGTTGTTGCGGATGCGGCTGCAGGGAAGGGACGACCTGAACCACCGGCAGCTGGCGCTGCTCGACCACGCCTTGCGCAATCCGGATGCGATCTACACCCACGACTCCCACGCCAACTCACACCGGATGTCGATCGTGACGGCGCGGGCCGATCTGCTTGCCCTGGTCAGACGCGGCTGGTTGAAGAAATCGAGATCCGGCAAGCGCCTGGTCTATCAGCCGGTGAAGGATCTGGAGTTGAGGCTGATCGGATAAGGGTCAGCCCCAGGGCGATCGAATGATTGCGACGGCATGGCCAACCTCAGTCGTCTGGCAGCCACGGGACGGCGCGTGGCAGATCACGCGGGTGTTGAGTTATGGGCATCGGGCGAGGGAGTGAATTGCGACCGACAAGACAATTTCTCGAGCAACTTGGGTCGTATTCAGACTACGGGCATAAACAAAAGAAGCAATCAGCGCAGTCCTGACCATGAGCCGATGGCACTCCTGCGTGAGTTGCAGGTCCGTTAAGCCTGCCTCACGCGTTCGAGAAGACTAAGTGCGTGCTTGCACTGGAGCTCGCTTGGGATCCTTGACGGCATCGAGGCGCAAACTTGCAAGATCTGCTGGTCCTTTGGTGAAAGTCTTCCCTCCGTTACGCCCTGAGCAAGAAAATCGCGCCAGAAGCCGGCCCCAAGCCTCACAGCTTCTGACTGGGCAGAAATTCCGTCATCCTCGCGCTTCTTCCGGCGCTCATCACGTTCGCTTGCTCTCGCTGTCTCAACGAGCATCCGGCAGCTCTCGAAACTCTCGCCATAGTCGAGTGTCCGGCCCTGCAATGCATTCCAGCATGCCTGTTGCTTCGCCCACTCGGACATGTTGCGCATGCCTGATACGGGGTGGGTTATTACATCCTGAGCGGCGGCAGCGGCGAGGAGGAGCGCGTGAACCAACGCTTCTGGAACAATCTGTTTCCTTGAAATTGTATCAAGGTCGAGCACCTCGTTCTCTCTCGTCGCATCGTGAAATACTTTTGCCATGGCGTACGTCACGATGTTGGCCCGATAGCCGCCCTGATACCACGGCTGCTTCGGTACCTCGGTTTCAAGTCTGCGGAAAATAATGGCCTTGGAGATAAGGCGACGGAACCAGAGCTCGTCATACCGATCCTCGTTCTTCGACCAGGCCTCACCTATTTCCTTCGCGAAATCGGCAAAGTTCTTCTGCGCACCGCGGGAGACAATATGCGGTCTTGCGGTGGCAGAGTATTCAAACTTCGCGAGGTCGGTCTTGCTGAATAGCTGCGCCTTCGGGAACTCGAGGTCAAACTTCTTCTGCTGCGCAGGCGTCAATCGGATACGCGCATTGAGGAACTGTCCGCGGGAGCGCTCGTAGAACCACTTGCTGTCGTGGCGCGTGCCTTCGCGTGCCGGGAAGATGACGTGGCGAGAAAACTGCTCGATACGAATGTGGAACGGATGGTTGGAGAAGAAGTCAGCTGCGTTTACCTTGTTTTGGGTGTTCGCATACTCGGAGATCCTCGGCACAATGTCCTCAGAGCGATCTGCCGGGACGACCGTCAGTTTCATCTGCACGAAAACCCGGGGAAGCTGCTCCCTTGCGGATTTCAAGGCCGCGTGGATTGACCCGGTTGTCTGTGCGCCATTGACGATCTGCAGATTACTCACCGAAGAAACCGCGAGACCTTCTGCGGTGTGGCCACACACGACCTCGTCGGCTGTAGCGGATAGTCCATTGTTGTAGGGGAAGAACAGATCAGGTTCATCTTTGATGGTTTTCTGGATGCCCTTGTTCGTCTTGGCCCTAGCCTGTAAAAATGACCGGACATTTGCCTCGAGGAG
>JANYBA010000169.1 GCA_025360985.1 Gammaproteobacteria bacterium
TCAATCTGAGCATGGCGGCGGTGATCGCGCTGGGCGCGGTGTTCCTGCTCCAGGGCCGGATGGACAACGTCGAGGCGTATTCGATCCACCCGCAGGACTGGAGCAGCCTGCCGGCGATCCTGACGGCGCCGTTGCTGCACGGTTCGATTGAGCACCTGGCGTCGAACGCGTTCTCGGTGCTGGTGCTCGGCACGCTCGCCGGCACGGTGTTCCCGCGCGCGACCGTGCGCGCCTTGCCCCTGATCTGGCTCGGCGCTGGCTTCGGCACCTGGCTGATCGGCACCGGCGGCTACCACCTCGGCATCAGCGGCGTGACCCACGGCCTGGGCTTCCTGGTATTCACCCTGGCCCTGCTGCGGCGCGACCGTTCCTCGATCGCCGCGGCCCTGATCGCGTTCTTCTTTTTCGGCGGCATGTTGCTCACCGTCCTGCCGCAGGAGTGGGGCGTGTCCTGGGAATACCACCTGAGCGGCGCGCTGATGGGCGTCCTCGCCGGCGTGCTGTGGCGCCGCGCCGACCCGATGCCGCCGCGGCGCCGCTACAGCTGGGAAGACGAGCCGGAAACGGAACTGGAATGGCAGGAACTGGAGCCGACGCGCCCGGACGACGTCCCGATCCTGTGGCAGCGGCCGGAGCGCCCGCCGGGTGGCGCCGTGCTGCCGTTCCGGCGTCGCCTCAAGGACGAGGACTAAGTCCAAGCTGGCGATCGTGCCAGCGCGCCAGCAACAACTGCGCTGCGATCGCCCCCAGGAGCGCGCAGAACATGTCCCACTGCGTGTCCCAGACGTCGCCCTGGGTGGCGAGGAAAGCATCCGCCGCCCCGCCCCAGACCAGCGCCGACCACCACTCGATCATTTCGAAGAAAGCGCTGAACGCCAGGCAAGCGCAGACCACAAGCACGAACAGCCAGCGGCCGCGAACCAGCGGACTGGTGCGCAGCAGCAGTTCACGCACCAGGATCGCCGGCACGAAACCCTGCATCAAGTGGCCGAGCCGGTCGTAATGGTTGCGCGCCAGGCCAAAGGCGTCCTTGGCCCACAAGCCCAGCGGCGTTTGCGCGTAGGTGTAGTAGCCGCCGTAAATCAGCACGAGGGCGTGCAATGCGAGCAGCCAGCACAGCAATCGTGACATCGGGAAGCGCGGCCAGGTCCAGGCGATCAGCGGCAACCCGGCCACGATCCACATCACTTCCATGCTCCAGGTCAGGCGGTCGCGCGTCCCGATCCCGGTGAGCAGCAACACGAGCAGCACGCCGCACCACAGGACTCGTCGCTCGGTCGTTCCTGGAACCTGCAGCGGGCGCGTGTCGATGGACCGTCTCCTCAGGAAAGATGCGCCAGCGACAGGCGCCGGGTCTGCTTGACCGAGCGCAGGACGAAACTGGAGTTGACGTCGGCGACGAAATCGCCGCTGAGCAAATGATCGAGCAGGAAGCGCGAGAAATGGTCCAGGTCCTGCACGATCACATGCAACAGGTAGTCCATGTCGCCGGTCAGGGCGTGGCAGGCAACGACCTCGTCCCAGTCGTTCACGCGTTGCGAAAACGCGGCGATGGTGTCGGCGTCGTGGCGCGCCAGTTGCACGCGCACGAAGGCCTGCAGGCCCAGGCCGACCCGGGCCGGGTCGAGCAGGGCGGCGTAGCCGGCGACGATGCCCGCCGCTTCCAGACGTTGCACCCGGCGCAGGCAGGCCGAAGGCGAGAGCTTCACCCGTTCGGCCAGGTCGGCATTGCTGATCCGGCCCTCGCCCTGTAGCTCGGCGAGCAGGGCCAGGTCGATACGGTCCAGGCGGAGATCGTCCATTTATTGCTCTATTGGCTAATAATGCGCATGTATATTGCGCTTAATCGGTCATTTTGCGCAACTTTGCAAGCCTGTTGCGTCACTTGCCGGCTAAACTTGGCGCATGGCCGCCATCCCGCAACGCGTCGAACATCTCCAGACCGACAAGGGTTCGGTGCCGGTCTACACCACGACCGTGGTCGAGCAGCCGTGGGACAGCTACACCGATGTCGACCACGACGTCTGGCGCACCTTGTTCCGGCGCCAGCGCGAGATCCTGCCCGGCCGCGCCTGTCGCGAATTCCTGGAGACCCAGGATGCGATGGGCATGGGCGAGGACCAAATCCCCAAGTTCAGTGAACTCAACGCGCA
>JANYBA010000184.1 GCA_025360985.1 Gammaproteobacteria bacterium
TTCCTCCGGCGGCAGACCCGGTGAACGGTTTCGTCCTCGATCCACGCCTGGAGCGCGACTCGCGCTTCATTGCCGACGGCCCGCTCTCGCAATGGCGCTTGATGGACGATGCGCGTTTTCCCTGGCTCCTGCTGGTGCCGCGCGTGGCCGATGCCGCCGAGCTGCTCGACCTCGACGGCGGCCAGCAGCGCCTGCTCCTCGGCGAGGTCAATCTCGCCGCCCGACTGCTGCGCGACACCGGCCGCTGCGACAAGCTCAACATCGGCGCGCTGGGAAATATCGTCCGGCAATTCCATGTCCATGTGGTCGCGCGCCGCGAAGGCGACGACGCCTGGCCGGAGCCGGTCTGGGGCAGCGGCAAGGCCACGCCCTACGTGCCGGAAGAGCGCGAGCGACTGTTGGCCACGCTGCGCGCCGCGCTGGTCACGTGAGCGCGCCGCACATCGAGCCGCTCGGCGATGGCGCCCTGCTATTGCGCCTGGGCGGCGCGATCGATGCCGGTTTGAACGAACGCGTGCTGGCGCTGGCGGCAAGGATAGAAGCGGCGCGGCCAGCCTGGTTGCGAGACTGCGTCCCGGCCTACGCGAGCCTCGCAATTTTCATCGACGCCGACGGATTTTCCGACGCCGAAAACCCCTTGGTCGTCGGCCGGAACTGGTTGCGCGGCCTGCTGGACGAGGATGCGACCGGCGCCGCCGCGCCAGAACGGGCGATCGTCGAGATTCCCGTGCATTACGGCGGGGCCGATGGACCGGATCTGGAAGCGCTCGCCATGGAACTGGCGATGGCACCTGGCGAGCTCGTCGCCCGCCACTGCGCGCCGACCTATCGCGTGGCCATGCTCGGATTCGCCCCCGGATTTCCTTACCTCCTCGGCCTGGATCCAAGACTGGCGACGCCGCGCCTGGCGACGCCGCGCCCGGCCGTGCCCGCTGGCAGCGTCGGCATTGGCGGCAGCCAGACCGGCGTGTACCCGTGCGCCGGTCCGGGGGGCTGGCGTCTGCTCGGTCGCACATCGCTGGCGCTGTTCGACGCCCATCGGGATTCGCCATCGCTGTTGCGGGCCGGCGACCACGTTCGCTTCGTGGCCACATGAGCATCGAGGTGATTTCGCCGGGGCTGCTCACGACCGTGCAGGATGCCGGTCGTTTCGGCCACCGCGCGCTTGGTGTCGGTCCCGCCGGCGCCCTCGATGCCTATTCGCGCATCGTCGCCAATCGACTGGTCGGCAATCCCGATGACGCCGCGATCCTGGAGATCACGCTGCAGGGGCCGAACTTGCATTTCCATCGCGAAGCCCGCGTCGCGATCTGCGGAGCGCCGATCGATGCCCGGATCGGCGACCGCGAAATCCCGGGTTGGCGACCGATCTACCTGCCGGCGGGAACCGGGCTGAAACTGGGCGGTTGCCGCGACGGATGCCGCGCCACGCTTGCGGTCGCTGGCGGCGTCGGAGCGCCGCTCGTGCTCGGCAGTCGCAGCACCGACCTTCGGGGCGGATTCGGCGGTATCGAAGGGCGGGCGGTGCGCGCCGGCGATCGCTTGCCGCTGGCGTCATCCGGAGTTGTCGCCTCGCTGGCGTTCCCATCTTGGTGGATCGATCCGGCGCCGGACCTCGAATTTCCCGTCGAATCACCGATCCGGCTGTTGCCGGGCCGCGATGCGGTGGCCAGCGGCGACGCCTGGATGTCGGGGCGTTTTCGCGTCGGCGCCGCCAGCAATCGCCAGGGCCTGCGCCTTCAATGCGAGCCATTGCAGATCGAGGTCGCCGGCGAGCGGATTTCCGAACCGGTCGCGCCGGGCACGGTGCAATTGCCGCCCGATGGCCAGCCGATCGTGCTGCTGGCCGACGCGCAAACCATCGGCGGCTATCCCCGAATCGGACACGTCGCCACGGCCGACCTGCCGCGACTCGCGCAGCTGCGCCCCGGCGACAGCTTGCGCTTTGAACCGATCGGCGCCGCCGAGGCGCGGCAGCAGGCTTGCCAACTGCGGCAGCGACTGGCCAGAATCGCACTGGCAATCGAACAGCGGCTCGGCCACTGAAAGATTCGCCCTTCCCTTCCCCGGAACCAGCCATGAAATCGAACTTCATCCCCGGCATCATCCTGATCGTCCTCGGCACCCTGTTCCTGCTCGACAACCTGGTCCCGGGATTCCGGATCTCCACGATCATCCACACCTGGTGGCCGGTGATCCTGATCGCCGTCGGCTTGAACATGCTGTTGCGCAATTCCGGGTCGAAGTGAGCCGGCGCCGGAATGGCCCTCGCCCGCATCGATTTCAATTGCGACCTCGGCGAAGGCGGCGGCGACGCGGCCGTTCTGCCCTACCTGAGCTCGGCCAACATCGCCTGCGGATTCCATGCCGGAGACCCATCTTCGATGCGATCGACGCTGCAACTGTGCCTCGATCACGGCGTCGCCATCGGCGCGCATCCGTCCCTGTTCGATCGCGAGGGCTTCGGGCGCAGGGAACTGGACGTCACCGCGGCTCAGGCCCATGCCCTCGTGCTTTATCAGGTCGGTGCGATGCAGGCGCTGGCGCGCGCAAGCGGCGCGGCGCTGCACCACGTCAAGCCGCACGGCGCGCTCTACAACCTGTCGGCGCGCGATGCGGACATCGCCGACGCCATCGCCAGGGCGGTGCGCGACGCCGATCCGGACTTGATCCTGGTCGGCCTGGCGGCGAGCGAGTCGACGGCCGCCGGCGAGCGCCTGGGCCTGCGCGTGGCGCACGAAGTTTTCGCCGAGCGTCGCTATGAAGCCGATGGCCGGCTGACGCCGCGCGGCACCGCCGGTGCGGTGATCGAGGATCTCGGCGATTCGCTCGCGCAGGTCCGGCAGTTGCTGCGCGATGGCAGCGTCACCACGCGGACCGGCGAGCGACTGCCTTTGCGCGCCGACACGCTGTGCCTGCACGGCGACCGGCCGGATGCCGCGGAATTCGCCCGCGCCCTGCACGGTGCCCTGCGCGCGGAAGGCATCGCGATCCGCGCAATTGACCCGGCGCCATGAATTACTGGCCGCTCTGCGGCGTCGCCTGGGTTGTCGCCGGCTTCGCGCTGCGCTTGAACCCAGCGCTGATCGTGGTCAGCGCGGGCTTCGTCACCGGCTTTGCCACCGGGCACTCGCCCATGGACGTGTTGATCCTGCTCGGCGATGCCTTCACCAAGAACCGTTTCCTGTTGCTGTTCCTCCTGACCTTGCCGGTGATCGGCCTGCTCGAGCGGCACGGCCTCAAGCAGCGCGCACAAACCTGGATCGCCGGACTCAAGGGCGCGACGTTCAGCCGCCTGCTGATCGCCTACCTGGGCCTGCGCCAGATCGGATCGATGCTCGGCCTGACCAGCCTGGGCGGCCATCCGCAAACGGTGCGGCCGTTGCTGGCACCGATGGCCGAAGGGGCAGCCGAGGCGCGGCTTGGCGCCCTGACCGACGATGAGCGCGAACGTATCCGCGCCCTTTGCGCGGCGACCGACAACGTCGGCCTGTTTTTTGGCGAGGACATATTCATCGCCTTCGGCGCCGTGCTGCTGATCCAGGGTTTCTTTGCCGACCAGGGCGTGAAACTCGAACCGATGCAGATTGCGCTCTGGGGCTTGCCGACGGCAATCTGCGCCTTCCTCATCCACGGTTGGCGCGTCCGCCGGTTCGAGCGGCTCCTCGGCGCGGAGCGCAACCGATGATCTCCCTCACCTGGATCTACTGGGCGCTCGGCGGCTATCTGTCGGTACTGGCCTGGCAGGGCCTGCGCGACCAGGGCAATCCAAGACGCGTGGGCACCGGCGTTTTCTGGGGCCTGCTGGCGATCATGTTGCTGGCCGGCGACAAACTGCCGTCCGCGGTCGTGGGTGGCGTCGTGGTCGTGCTGGCCTTGCTCGCCGGATTCGGCGGCCTGGGTCGCGGCCGCCACGAAGAAAGTTCGCTGCAGGAAAAGACGTCGGAAGCGCTGCGCCTGGGCAACCGACTGTTTTGGCCCGCCCTGCTGATTCCCGGCGCGACCCTTTTTTGCGCCCTCGCCTTTAAAAAAGTCACGATCGGCGGCCAGCCCCTCATCGATCCCGACCACACGACCCTGGTCGCGCTGGGCCTGGCCTGCGCCGTCGCTGTCGTTGCCGCTTGTCGCCTGACCCGGCAATCGCCGCTCGGCGCGGTGGAGCAATCTCGGCGATTGGTCGATGCCATCGGCTGGGCGGCGTTGCTGCCCTTGCTGCTCGCCGCACTCGGCAGCGTTTTCGCGGCCACCGGCGTCGGCGACGCCGTGTCGGGGCTGGTGCGCCTGGCGATTCCCGTGGACAACCGCATCGCCGTCGTCCTTGCCTACACGCTCGGGATGGCGGTGTTCACCATGGTCATGGGCAATGCCTTCGCCGCCTTCCCGGTGATGACCGCCGGCATCGGCCTGCCCTTGCTGGTGAAGCTGCATGGCGCCGATCCGGCGTCACTGGGCGCGATCGGCATGCTGTCCGGCTATTGCGGTACCTTGATGACGCCGATGGCGGCGAACTTCAACCTGGTGCCCGCGGCCTTGCTCGAATTGAAGGATGCCAACGGCGTGATCCGGGCGCAGGTGCCAACGGCCCTGGTCCTGCTCGGCGCCAACATCGTCCTGATGTATTTCATCGTGTTCCGCTGAAGCCATGACCAACGCGCACCGACCCATCCTGGTCACCGGATTCGAACCCTTCGACGGCGAAGCCATCAATCCGTCCTGGGAACTGGCGCGGGCGCTCGATGGCGAGACCATCGCTGGCCACAGGATCGTCGCGGTCCAGCTTCCCTGCGTGTTCGGCGCATCGCTCACGGTCTTGCACGGTGCCATCGCCAGGCACGATCCCGCCGTGGTGCTCGCGGTCGGCCAGGCCGGCGAGCGCAGCCAGTTGTCGCTGGAACGCGTCGCCATCAACATCGACGACGCGCGCATCCCCGACAATGCCGGCGCCCAGCCGCTGGACGTCGCCATCATTCCCGGGGCACCGTCGGCGTATTTCTCCAGCCTGCCGATCAAGCCGATGTTGGCTGCGCTGCGGCAAGCGGGAATTCCGGCCGAGATTTCGCAGACTGCCGGCACCTACGTCTGCAACCATGTCTTCTACGGCTTGATGCACGCCCTGGACCAGCGACCAGGCATCCGTGGCGGCTTCCTGCATATCCCCTATCTTCCGGAGCAGGCCGTGCTGCATCCGGGCGCACCCAGCCTGTCTTTGTCCGTGGCCATCGAGGGCGTGCGCGTCGCCTTGCGTGCCGCCTTGGCTTAAGCCGCTTCGCGAGCGTTACGGCGCTGCTTGAGGATCGACGCCCGGCATCGCGAACGGGATCGAGCGCAATTCCATGCCGGCATTGCGCTGCACGGCGAAATGCAGGTGCGGGCCGGTGGTGAAACCGGTGTTGCCGGACTTGGCGAGGAATTCGCCGGCGCGCACCTTGTCGCCGGGCTGGACGATGCTCGATTCCGGCGCCAGGTGGGCATACAGGGCCATGCTGCCATCGGCATGCAGGATCCGCACGTAATTGGCGCGGTCGGCGTACTTGCCCAGGTCGACGCCATGGCCGCGGAATTCGTTCTCCACTTCCATGACCACGCCGGCGCGCGCCGCGACCACCGGGGTCCCGTCGGGCACGCCAAAATCGATCGCGTAGCGCGACTGCACGTCGTTGTGGCTGAACTGACCGTTGAAGCCCTGCGCCACGACGAAGGCGGTTCCCGGGTAGAACGGCAGCGCGAAGTTCTCGCTGGCGTCGGGCACAGCGCGCGGGTCGCCAATCACTGCCTGGCAATTGATCGACGCCGACGAACGCTCGCCCGGCACGACCATGCGCAGGATCGTCAGCGCGCGCTCGGACTTCGCCGCCAGCACGAGGCGGCGCGGCAGCGTCGGGTCGGCGGCGACGTTGATGGTGTCGCCAAGCCCGCATTCGACTTCAATGGGCCCGGCCACCAGGTTGCGGATCCAGTAGCGCTGGCCGTCGGAAACGTCCTCTTCCCGCACTTCCTGGATGTCCTTCGGCTTGAGCCCGGCCGGCTCGCTGCCGGTATCGGCTGGCTTCGATTCGGCGACGCGGTGGCGCAAGGGGCCGAATGCCAGGAATGCCAGCAAGAGGACAAGGACCGTGCCAGCCAGCAGCGCGCGACGGATCATGGCATGGAATCCGCTGAGCTCAGGTCTTGGGCAAAGTGACGCCCGTCTGGCCCTGATACTTGCCGCCGCGGTCCTTGTATGAGGTGCCGCAGACTTCGTCGGACTGGAAGAACAGCATCTGCGCCACGCCTTCGCCGGCGTAGATCTTGGCCGGCAGCGGCGTGGTGTTGCTGAACTCCAGGGTCACGTGCCCTTCCCACTCGGGCTCGAGCGGCGTCACGTTGACGATGATGCCGCAGCGCGCATAGGTGCTCTTGCCCAGGCATACCACCAGGGTGTCGCGCGGAATGCGGAAGAACTCGACGGTGCGCGCCAGCGCGAAACTGTTCGGCGGGATGATGCAGACGTCGGCTTCGACGTCGACGAAGCTGGAAGGATCGAAGGCCTTGGGATCGACGATAGTGGAATTGATGTTGGTGAAGATCTTGAACTCGCGGGCGCAGCGCACGTCGTAGCCGTAGCTGGAAGTCCCGTAGCTGACGATGCGATGGCCGTCGGCGGCATTCCTGACCTGGTCGGGCTCGAACGGCTCGATCATCCCGCTCTGCGCGGCCATGCGGCGGATCCAGTGGTCGGACTTGATGCTCATGCGTTATCCGGTGCTCGTAGTGGTGGTGGACGATGGCGGCGGCGGACGGTGGTGACGAGGCCAGAGCAACCACAACACGACCAGGTTGATCGCCAGCACGCTCGCCGACATCAGGCTCGGCTTGCGCACCAGGTAATAGAGCTCGAACGGTACGTAGATGCCGGCCGAAACGATGCCCAGCCAGCGCGCCCAGTTGCGCACGAACCACAGGCCGTAGGCTTCGACGAAGCGAAGTCCGGCGTAGGCTACGGCGGCCAGCGTCAACAGCCGGTGTTCGTTGTCGGCGGCATGGAGAAGCGCCAGGAACTTGCGTGGCGCACTCAGGCCGGAATCGATATCGAGCAGGCGCAACAAGGAGACGCCGCCATTCTCGAGCACATGGCTGTGCGCACTCAGGATCCCGAAACCGATCGCCAGCACGGCCAGGCCCTTGAACACGTCGATCGCCGCGACGATGCGCAGCTTGCGACGGGCGTCCAGATGCAGGGCGTGCTCGATGCCCTCGTTCACTTCCTGGACCGGATGCGGGTGC
>JANYBA010000226.1 GCA_025360985.1 Gammaproteobacteria bacterium
GCTGACCGGCCATCCGCCTTTCCTCGGCGACACGCCGCAGGAAACGCTGCGCCGGGTGGTGACCGCGCAACCTGAAACCCTGCGCTCGCGCCGCGCCGACATTCCGCTCGACCTCGAAGCGATCTGCAGTAAATGCCTGGCCAAGGATCCGAAGGCGCGCTACCAGAGCGCGCGCCAGGTCGCCGACGATCTCGGCCGCTTCCTCGATGGCCGCGAAGTCTCGGTGCGGCCGCTGGGTCGTTTCGAACGCATCGGCAGTTGGGCAAGGCGAGAGCCGAGCATGGCCATCGCCGCGTCGGCCTTGCTGGCGTCGCTGATCGCCGGCATCACCGCCACGTCCCTGCAGTGGCACCGTGCCGAGCGCAACGCCCAGGATTCCCGCGAATTGCTCTGGCAGGGCCGGCGCGAGGTGGCGTTGCGTCTGGTGCAAGATGGCGAAGGCTTCGAGGCCGTGCCGCGGCTGCTGACCAGCATCGAAGAAGAAGAAGGCGCCGGGCAATCCGCGCAGGCCGCGATGGAACGTCGGCGCCTGGGCGTGCTGATCGGCCAGGGCGCCCGCCTGATCGACCGCATGGTCGTCGCCGACGCCAACCCGATGGCGGCCGAAATCAGCCCCGATGGCAAGTTGCTTGCGCTGGCGTTCAACGATTTGAGCTTGCGCTGGTACGACACGGCCAACTTGTCCGAGCTCGGACGGGTGAGCCTGGACGGCCGTGCCAGCATCACCGGCCAGCGCGTGCCGATCCTGTTGATGCGCTTTGTCGACGACCACCGCCTGCGGGCGACGTTCGAGTGGTATTCCAACACCGTCAGCCCCGAGGACAACGACACCTGGCTGGTGGACCTGGATCGCAAGCAGGTCGTGGAGCCGCCGAAGGCCTTCGCCGATTTCGCGGACGCAACGTTCAGCCCCGACGGCAAACTCGCTGTATTGCGCAACCAGCAGCACCAGCCGCAGTTGTGGCAGGTCGACCCCTGGCGCCCATTGTCGGCGTTCGGAGCCAGCCAGACCGACTTCGGACCGCAAATGATCGACCCGCAGCACCGCTTCGCCCTGGAACTGGGGGTTGCGATGCGCAACCTCACCGTCCATCGCTTGCCGGACCTGAAGGCCCTGGCGACGATCACGTTTCCTGGAAACGCCGGCATATCCGCCTGGGCCTTGAGTCGGGATGGCAACACGCTGGCGGTCGGCGACTTCGAAGGCCGGCTGTTCCTTTTTGACACCGCCAGCTACAAGGTCCGCGCGTTGCCTACCGGGCGCGGTCGCGAGATCACCTGGATCACATTCAGCGAAGACGACGCCTGGCTGGCCGCCACCAGTTTCGACGGCGCGGTGCGCGCCTTCGATGTCGGCAGCGGCGATTCGCTGATCGCCGGCCAGATGAGCCACGACTTCACCGTGCGCCGGATCGGCTTGAGCCACGAGCATCGCCTGTTGATCGCCGCCGGCGAAGGTCGCAGCACGATCTGGCAATTGCCCCTGCCCGGGCCGCGCGCCGCGCCGGCCGAACGCGTGGGCCTGGCGCCGGCGCCGCACGGGGTGACCGGTGGACCGTATCCGATCGCCTGGTCGTTGCAAACCGGACTGTTCGCGAGCACCGGGCTCGATGGCCAGGTCCGGCTCTGGCGCTTGCCGAATTCGGCCATGCGACCGGCGCGCTCCGCCCGGCAATTTTCCGAGCGCACCTGGTTCGACGGTCAGCGCTTCGTCGACGCGGAGTGGAACCACGTTCGCATCGTCGGCAGCGATGGCGCCGCGCTGACCGATTGGCTGGCGCTGCCGCAGCCGCCGGGCTTCGCCGAATTGCTCGACAACGGTCGCCTGCTGGTCGTCACTACCGGCCCGCAGCTGCGGGTCTACGACACCGCCAGCATGAAGCTGCGCTTCCCGCCGATCGCGTTGCCGGACAACCCGGAGCGCCTGCTCGCCAATGCCGACGGTTCGCGCGTGCTGATGAGTTTCGGCAAGCACGACCAGACCGGTTTCCTGGAAAACCTGCGCCAATACGATGCCCGCAAGGGCGCGACGCTGGCCGGCGCGATTGACGTTCGCGGCCCCTTGCGCCACTTGGCGGCGTCGAGCGACGGCAGCCGTTACCTCGCGGTCGGCCCCGCCGACGGCAGCACCTGGATCTTGGCGGCCGCAGATCTGCATTCGCTGGCCGAGTACCCGCACGATCCGTCCGAACCGGTGCTCTGGGCGGACTTCGCGACGACCGGAGACAGCGTGGCCTTGGTGACGCGTCCCACCGACGCGCGCATGGGCAGCGACCAGTTGATCACGTGGCATCCCACCGGTGATCGCGTCGACGCCATCGATCTGCCGCCGCGCACCAGTCCGTTCGGCGTGGTCGCCACCAACGATGGCGCATTTGTCGCCGGTGGTGGCCAGGATGTCCTGCTGAAGGCGGGAAAACTGGTTGCCACCGAGCGCATCGCACTGAGCGAACCGATCGCCGTGGCCGCACTGAGTCCGGATCGGCAACTGGTCGCGCGCGCCTTCCGTCGCGAGGTGCAGTTGCTCGACGCCAACTCCGGCGCGCTGGTCGGACCCCCGCTGCCCACCGGCAGCCTGGCGATGGACGCGATCGTACAGCTGGCGTTCGCGCCGGACAGCCACCGCCTGGCTGCGCGTACCGTGCACGGGCAGTGGTTGCTCTGGTCGCTGCCTTCCGAACAACGATCCACGGAAGAACTGCGGCAAACCCTCGCGCTGCTGGGCGCGGGCAACGAGAACCAGCGCGCCCTCGTCGTGCTCGGCGATGCCGATCGCGCCAAGCTACGCAGCCACGATCCGGGGCCGTGGCGCTCGCCGGATCCGCGCCCGGTGGTGCCGATGTCGTCGCTGTCGCGCGCCGATGTAGCGATCCCGGCGCGCGCGGGCGACACCTCGCCACTGCTGCTCGACTTGAGTCCGTACTACGATTTTTCCCCCGACGCCTACCGCAACAGTTTCTACAACATTCGCCCCACGATGTGGCCACTGCCGACCGGCGTGCAGCGCGTCGCGGGCGTCGACTTCGACGTGCGCGGCATGGTCCAGCTCGGGACGGTCGACCGGCCGGGACCCGGGGATCTCAACATGGAACTCCACTGCCTCGCCATGCCGTCGCTGCCGATCGCCGCCTTGCACCTGCTGTTGACCGCCAGCGTGCCGGCGCCGCTGCCAACCGGCACGCCGCTGGCGACGATGACCCTGCGCTACCGCGACGGCGGCAGCACCGAAGTGCCGTTGCGCGCGGGCCGGGAACTTCGCGGCTTCTTCGGCCACGACATCGACGTGCCGGTCGCGTTCTCGGCCGATCCCGCGCTGTCGCTGTTCGGCTTCGAGGACGACGTCTTTGTGGCGCCTCGGTTGGCCAATCCCGAGCCCACGCGCCCGCTGCGCTGCGTGGACCTCCGCACCAATCGCATCTACTGGCCCCTGTTACTCTTGGGCGTCACCGTGGAGCCGGCGCCAGGGGCCGCCGTAATCGCCGCCGGGAAATAGCGTATTAATGGCCAAGGGATATTCCCGCGTTCCGAACACCCACCGCTTGAGGAGATCGTCGTGAATCGAATCCTGCTTGCCTCGGCCGCCCTGGCCGGCGCCCTGGCGCTGTCGCTTTTCCCGGCTCCCGCCTTCGCCTGCGGCGAAGCCATGCTCAATTCCGGCAAGGGATTGCCCTACCAGAGTTACCTGGCGCCGCGCCCGGCGGTCGTGCTGATCTATGCCACGCCCGACCCCACCGCCAGCGCCTCGCAGCGCGAAGCCCTGTTCAGCGGCCTCAAGAAAGCCGGCCACACGGTGACCATGGTCGGCGATGCCGCAGCACTGACCAGCGCGCTGCGCGAACGCCACTACGACGTGGTGATCTCCGCGCTCGACGCGGCCGAAAGCGTCACCGCGGCCGCACAGGAAACCCAGCAGGGCAAGACCGCGCTGGTGCCGGTGATGGCGCGCAGCGAAGCCAACTCGCTACAAGTGCGCGGCAAGTACAGCGCCGTGTTGGTCGACGGCGCCAGCCTGGGCCAGTACCTGAAGATCATCAACACCGTCCTCGCGTTGTAAACGCGCCCAGCACTGGCGATGCCGTCCATGACTGACCGCAACCTTTGCACTTCCAAACTCCTGGGCGGTGCCTGCTTGTTGGCCGGCGTGTTCGCGCAGTCGGCGTTCGCGCAGGCTTGGGTGCCGGGCAAGGACCACGGGTCGTTCAGCCTGAGCTACCGTCAGGCCAAGAGCACCAAGCTCACCGACAGCCATGGCGCCAAGGATAATTTCGGCGAAATCATCACCCGTAGCCTGCACCTGGGCATGGACTACGGCCTGACCGACCGGCTGGCAGTCAGCGCGACCTTGCCATACACCAGCAATCGCTACCGCGGCGACGATCCGCACGATCCGCGGACCCTGCCCTTCGCCAACGACCAGCGCTTCATCGATGACGGCCGCTTCCACAACGCCTGGTCCGACTGGAACTTCACCTTGCGTTACCAGTGGCTGACGAAGCCGTTCCTGGTCACGCCCTTCATCGGTTACGGACGGCCGACCCACGACTACACCTTCTGGGCCCACGCCGCACCGGGCACGGACCAGTGGTCGTGGCAGACGGGCGTGCACATCGGCGGCTGGCTGCCGCCGCCGGCGCAGAAGTTCTTCTGGCAAGCCGGATACACCTACTCCTTCATGCAGCCGCTCGACCATCGCCGCGTCAACCACGGCGCCGTCAGCCTGAGCATGGGTTATGCGGCGCCCCGTTTCGACGTGCGCGTCCAGCTCGACCACCAGAACTCGTACGGCGATACGATCAACCTGCCGAAGGATTTCTTCAACCCGGATGGCTCGCCGAATTTAGGCAACATCTACTACCACGACCAGCTGGCGGCCGCGCGATACACCAAGATTTCGGTCGGGTTCGATTACCAGCTCAGCGATCACTACCAACTGACGCTGAGCCTGGGGCGCAGCTTCGCCGCCGCGAACACGCACTACTGGGACTACGAGACCAGCGTCGGCATCAGCCGGAGCTTCTGAGCAGCCAAGGAGGCCGTAATGAACCGGATCATGCTTGTCGTCGCTTTTTCGATCGCCACCGTGACGGCCGCGCTTGGCTCCAGCCCGGCGCAAGCCTGCGGCGAGGGCCAATTCAACATGGGCCAGGGCCTGCGTTACTAGGGATACCTGGCGCCGCATCCCGCCACCGTGCTGGTCTATGCCGACTCCGCTTCGGGCGCCGACAGCGTGGACCGGCAGGCCGTTTACCACGGCCTGGAGCAAGCCGGGCACCGCGTCACCATGGTGACCGATGCCGACGGGCTGTCGCGCGCGCTGGCGAGCAAGCACTTCGACGTGGTGATCGCCAATTTCAACGAAGTGTCGGCAGTCGACTCATCGGTCGGCGGCAGCGCGGACAAGCCGCGTATGTTGCCGGTGGTCGCCCGCAGAGAGAAGAATTCGCCGCAGGTGCGCGACCATTTCAACTCTTTCCTGGTCAGCGGCGCGGGCCTGAGCCAGTACTTGCGCGAGATCGAAAAGATCTTGCCCACGAACGCGCTATGACGTCGACCGGGGGGGCGGGGAAGCGACCGACCGCACGTTGGCCGGCCGCCGTCGCCACGATCACGCTGGCGCTCGCGGCATCGACGATGCCGACCCTCGTCCTGGCGTAGGTATCCGTGCCGGCCAAGGGCCAGGGCAGTGTCAGCATCGGTTTCCAGCAGGTGCTCGTCGACGAGCGCACCGACGATCACGGCAATCGCGAACCAGTCGGCAAGGTCGACTACCACACACTGCACCTGAACCTCGACTACGGCTTCGCCAATCGCTGGGCGGTCAGCATCGGACTGCCCTTCGGCAAAAATCGCGCCACCGGCACCGACCACGACCCGCGCATCTTCAGCGACCCGCACGGCCAGCACTTCATCGACGATGGCCGCTTCCACGCCGGCTGGAAGGACTGGAATGTCGCGCTGCGCTACCAGTGGAAGGTGGCGCCGTTCCTGGTCACGCCCTACCTCAAGTACAGTTTCCCCAGCCACGACTACCAGTACTACGGCGAGTCGGCGCTGGGCTTGCACCAGACCGAACTGCAACTGGGCATCAACCTCGGCGGGCGCCTGCGTGCGCCGCGCCAGAATTTTTACTGGATCGCCGACGGCGCCTATTCCTGGATGCAGGCCAAGGGCGGCCGCCGGGTGAACCACGCTACTTTCGACCTGGACGTCGGCTATTTCTTCTCGCCGCGCTTCTCCGCCCACGCAGGCTTTCGCTGCCGCCAGAGTTACGGCGGGCTGGAATTCCCGGCGGCGCTGTTCGATGCCGACGGCAACCTCATCGAGGACGTCCTGTTCCACCACGACACGCTGCGCAATATCCGATACACCGAAGCGCGCGTGGGCATCGGCTATCAGTTCAACGACCGCTGGCTGCTGACCGCCGATGCCGGCCGCACCATCCACGGCGAGAACGCGAACCTGATCAAGTCGGCGGTCAGCATCGGCATCAGCCGGAGCTTCTGAACGCGTGCCGCCCGCTAACCGCCGTTGAGGAAGTACAGCGCGACGACGGCGGCGACCACCATCGCGATCATCGTCAGCGACACATTCACGCGATCGCCCGGTTGCACGGTGGCGCTGTAGCGGCCGTCGCCGTGCCGCGGCCACGATGCCCGGGCCTGCTGCGCGCGGGCGATGGGTGTCGACGCATCCTTGGCGCGGTCGATGGCCTTCTGCAGGATCGGCGAGCCGCGTTCGGCGAACTTCTCGCGCAGCTCCGGCGAAAGTCGATCCAGCTGCGCCTGCAGCTTGCTGCGCAACGGCTCCGGCAGCTTCGACAGGTCGAATCCCGGCGGCAGCGGCGAATTCATGGCGCCGCCAACGCGGCCGGCGTCCAGATGCGCCGCCACATGTCGGGCAGGCGCCGCGATGCGTCCCAGGGCCAGCGCGCCTGCGCGACCGGGATCTCGCGCCAGCCGTCGCCGCGCCGTTCGGCCACCGCGAAGCGGAAGGTGTAGTCGGGCTCGGCGCCCATGCGCAGGTCGGACAGCACCAGTTGGCCGGCGTGGTCCTCGGCCTTCATGAAGTGGTGGTTGAACCAGAGCAGGCGCGCGACCGCGGGAAATCCGGCGACTTCGGACAAAGCCCTGGTATCGGAGCGATACGGACGAAAGTCCATGGGACCGCGATCGGCCACCAGCGAACGCTCGCCTTCGAGAAAGCCGCCGGGCGTCATCACCACCACGCGCCAGAGCAAGGTGTTGAACGGCATCGGCACCGAGAATCTCGGCGCCTCCTGCAGGCCACGCGCGGCGAGCGATTCGGCGGCGATGCGTTCGACTTGCCACTTGGCCAACAACGACCATCCGAGGTACACGCCAGCGAGCAGCAAGCCGATCTTCAGCGCGTTGCGGGCCATCGGCCGCTCTTTCCAGATCCAGGCCAGCACGCAGGCCACCGCCAGCGGCAGGGTGAACACCGGGTCGATGATGAACAGGGTCGACCACATCGCCGGCGGCACCGGCAGCGGCCACAACAATTGCGTCCCGTAAACCGTGAAGGCATCGATCAGCGGGTGCGCCAGCAGGGTGACCAGGATCAGCCAGAACCAGCGCCGGGGTTCTTCCCGCACCGGCGTCCAGCGCGATTTCAGGCACCACCACAGCGCCCAGGCCACGAACGGCAGCACCAGCAGGGAATGGGTCGCGGCCCGGTGCCAGGTCATGTGCACGACCGGGTCGTGGCTCAACGCGAACAGCGGCAGGACGTCGATATCCGGCAAGGAATTGATCGCCGCGCCGGCCAGGATCGCCTGGCGCCGCCATTTCGCCGGCGCCATGGCGGCGGCGATGGCGCCGCCGAGGAAGAGGTGGGTGATCGAATCCATGGCCGGAGCATAATGCAGGCCCGGGTCCGGGCGTGTATCATGCGCGTCCTAAATTTCATCCTTCCATCCGAATCAAGGGATATAAGCCAGCGATGAGCAGCCACCTGTTCACTTCCGAGTCCGTTTCCGAAGGCCATCCGGACAAGATCGCCGACCAGATTTCCGACGCCGTGCTGGACGCGATCCTGGCCCAGGACAAGCGCGCGCGCGTGGCTTGCGAAACCATGGTCAAGACCGGCGCGGCGATCGTCGCCGGCGAAGTCACCACGTCCGCGTGGGTGGACATCGAGGCGCTGGCGCGCAAGGTCATCAACGACATCGGCTACGACAATTCCGACGTCGGCTTCGACGGCCACACCTGCGCCATCATCAACATGCTCGGCAAGCAGTCGCCCGACATCAACCAGGGCGTGGACCGCAAGAAGGCCGAAGACCAGGGCGCCGGCGACCAGGGCCTGATGTTCGGCTACGCCTGCAACGAGGCGCCGGAGTACATGCCCGCGCCGCTGTACTACTCGCACCGACTGGTCGAGCAGCAGGCCAAGGTGCGCAAGTCCGGCAAGCTCAAGTGGCTGCGCCCGGACGCCAAGTCGCAGGTCACCCTGCGCTACCACGGCAACAAGGTGCTCGGCCTGGACGCGGTCGTGCTCTCGACCCAGCACGACCCGGACGTCAAGCACAAGGCGCTGGTCGAGGCGGTGTACGAGCACATCCTCAAGCCGGTGTTGCCCAAGGAATGGCTGAAGTCGCTGCCGAAGTCGAAGATCCACATCAACCCGACCGGCAAGTTCGTGATCGGCGGCCCGGTCGGCGACTGCGGCCTCACCGGCCGCAAGATCATCGTCGACAGCTACGGCGGCATGGCCCGCCACGGCGGCGGCGCGTTCTCGGGCAAGGATCCGTCAAAGGTCGATCGCTCGGCCGCCTACGCGGCGCGCTACGTCGCCAAGAACCTGGTCGCCGCGGGCCTGGCCGATCGTTGCGAAGTGCAGGTGAGCTACGCAATCGGCGTGGCCGAACCGACATCGATCTCGGTCACGACGTTTGGCACCGGCCGGATCAGCGACGAGAAGATCGAGAAGCTCATCCGCGCGCATTTCGACATGCGGCCCTACGGCATCACCAAGATGCTCGACCTGCTGCACCCGATGTACCAGGCCACCGCCAGCTACGGCCACTTCGGCCGCAAGCCGAAAGAGATCGTCCTTCCCAACGGCGAGAAGTTCACTTCGTTCTCGTGGGAAAAGACCGATCGCGCCGAAGCCCTGCGCAAGGCGGCGGGGTTGAAGAAGTAACCACGCATCTCCAGTAGGAGCGAATTCATTCGCGACGCTTTTCGCGACGCTTTTCGCGACCGAAATCGCGTCGCCACCTTGTGTCGCGAATGAATTCGCTCCTACCCAGGATTCGTAGCAAAGGCGCCCCAGGGCGCCTTTTTGTTGCCGACACGGGCGTTTTGGCCCTTGGCATCGGGTCCGGTCCGGGCTAGGATCGCGAATTCTTAACAAATGGTAATGATTCTCATGAAGCTGACGCCGACACATCTCGCTGCCGCGCTTGCGCTGGCGATTGCCCTGCCTTCGTACGCCGCCGACGCCCCGGAGATCGGCCGGCTGCAGGTCACCGCCACCCGCGACGCCGAGGCCATCGACTCCGTGCCGGCCTCGATCACCGTGGTCAGCGACTAGGAAATGCGGGCGCGCGGCGTGCACGACCTGGCCGGCGCCCTGGCCCTGGTGGCTGGCGTCGAGATCACCCCCGGCGGCGATGGCGGCCCGGCTGGTTCGGTGCCGGCGCTGTGGGGCCTGCGCGAATTCGACGCCTTCCTGCTGGTGATCGACGGCGTGCCCGCCGGCGGCGCCTTCAACCCGCAACTGACCACGTTGTCGCTGGAGAACGTCGAGCGCATCGAAGTCATGCGCGGCGCGGCGCCGGTGATGTACGGCTCGACCTCCTTCGTCGGCGTCATCCACATC
>JANYBA010000281.1 GCA_025360985.1 Gammaproteobacteria bacterium
CGACCCACGTCCAGGACATTTACCTTGCCGGCACGACGCCACCCGTGCTGCTGCAGTCGACGGTCACGCCACCGCGCGACTTGAACAGCTACTGGGCGCTCGACTTGAATGCCTCGGTGTCCAATGAGCACTGGACCCTGCGCGCCTACGCAAAGAACGTGACCGACGAACGCGGCTACCAGTCGCTCGCCGACGTAACCAGCGCACTGACCCACGTGACCCACAACTTCATCGCCACGCCGATCCAGCCGCGCACCTTCGGCATTGAATTCGACTACTACTTCTAGCCCCCCGTGCTCCAGCATCCCCCGGCCAGGCAACGTGCTGTCGACACGTTGCCCGGGCCCTACCTGCTCTTCCTCGGTGACACCACCGAGCCCGGGTATGCCAAGACGGCCTACGGCCTGCGCGACTGGGCGCCGGAGCGTTGCATTGGCGAGTTTCGATGCGAAGGTGCGACAGTCACGACGGGCCTGCGCGTCCTGACACCCGCGCAGGCGGTTGCCGCCGGTGCGCGGTCGCTGGTGATCGGCGTGGCCAATCCTGGCGGGCATATTCCGGAAGCCTGGCTAGATTCCCTGGTTTTGGCCTTGGAGGCTGGACTGGACATCGTCAGCGGCATGCACGTCCGCTTGGGAACGATTTCCTTGCTGCGCAATACCGCCGCAGGCTTCGGCCGCAGCCTGATCGACGTCAGGCAGCCGCCCGCGAGCATCAAGGTAGCCAGCGGTCACCGACGGCCGGGAAAGCGTCTGCTGACGGTCGGCACTGATTGCGCACTTGGCAAGAAATACACGGCGCTGGCGCTCGCGCGCGCGTTCACGCAACGGGGCATTGATGCGGATTTTCGCGCCAGCGGACAGACCGGGATCATGATCGCTGGCGGCGGCATTCCCATGGATGCAGTCGTGTCCGACTTCGCCGCCGGCGCGGCGGAATTGCTTTCACCCGATGCCGCGCCGGACCATTGGGATGTGATCGAAGGGCAGGGCTCCCTGTTCCACCCGGCCTACGCCGGCGTCTCGCTGGCGCTTCTGCACGGCAGCCAGCCGGATGTGGTGGTGGTCTGCCATCAGCCCGGTCGCGAGCGCGTGCTGGGACATCCGGCCTATGCCGTGCCGAGTATCGAAGACACCCTCGCGCTGAACCTGCAACTGGGCGGCCGCACGAATCCGGGCATCCGCTGTGGCGGCGTGAGCTTGAACACCTCGCAGCTGGATGCATCCGGAGCGGAGCGACTGCTGGCTTCGGAGAGCGACCGTCTCGGCTATGCGGTGGCCGATCCCGTCCGGGGTGGACAGGCGTTCGAGCGTCTGGTCACGGACTGCCTGGCGTGAACCAGGCGTTGGACGGCGGCCGCGCACCGTCCTGGTTCCAGCGTTTCCTGCTGCCGGGGCTGGCGTTCAAGGCGGTGGTGATCGGCGGCGGTTACGCGACCGGACGCGAGCTTGCGGAATTTTTCCTGCCGAGCGGACCGTGGGGCGGTCTGCTGGCGATGCTGCTCGCCATGCTGATCTGGAGCGTCGTGTGCGCGCTGACCTTCATGTTCGCGCAGGCCACGCGATCGTTCGACTACCGCAGTTTCTTCGGCCGCTTGCTCGGCCGGGGGTGGGTGGTGTTCGAACTGGCCTACCTGGTGTTCATGGTGCTGATCCTGGCCGTGTTCGGCGCCGCGGCCGGGGCCATCGTCAACGCCATGTTCGGCTGGCCCACACTGGCCGGCACGCTGTGCCTGATGTCGGCCATCGGCCTGTTCACCGCGTTCGGCAACCGCTCGGTCGAGACCTTGTTCAAGTGGGTGTCGCTGCTGTTGTATGGCGTCTATGCGGTCTTCCTGGTGCTGGCGCTGTCCACCTTCGGCGACCGGGTGGTCCAGAATTTCGCCGCTGCCACGTTCACCGGCGATTGGGCCCTGGGCGGCCTGACCTACGCCGGTTACAACATCGTCGGTGCGGTGGTGATCCTGCCGGTTGCCCGCCACTTCCTGTGCAGGCGCGATGCGCTGGTCGCAGGTCTGGTGGCAGGCCCACTGGCAATGCTGCCGGCCTTGCTGTTTTTCGTGTGCATGGTCGCCTGGATCCCGCAGATCGGGGCGCAGGCACTGCCATCGGACTTCATGTTGCAGCGCCTCGACCAGCCACTCTTCCACCTGTTGTTCCAAGCCATGATTTTTGCCGCATTGCTGGAAAGCGGCACCGGGACGGTGCATGCGATCAACGAACGGGTCGCCGTGGCATGGCGTGCGCGCCGCGGCCAGGCCATGTCCGCTCGCTATCGCTTCGCCATTGCAACGGCCTTGCTGGTGGGCTCTATCTTCATCGCCGACCGCTTCGGCCTGGTCGCATTGATCGCGCACGGTTACCGGGCGCTGGCCTGGGTGTTGCTGGCCGTGTATGTGCTGCCGCTGCTGACCGTGGGTGTGTGGCAGCTCTGGCGGCGCCGCAACATAGCCGACGCCGCCATCGCTGCATCCTGACCGGAGATTCCTGATGAGACTGCAACTGGACAAGTTGATCGCCATCGGGATCGTGGCGCTGGCCGGCATGGTCG
>JANYBA010000389.1 GCA_025360985.1 Gammaproteobacteria bacterium
CCACCGGTTCGTCGACGTCCGGGCAGGCACCGCCGAAGCCGTCGTAGCACTGCCCGAGCACGCTGCCACCGAGGCGCTGCTTGCCGGCGCCGAGGCCGATCAGCCACAACTCGGAATCGATCTCGCGATCGAGTACCGGCACCAACTGCGGGCGCACGTCGCCGACCCGGGCGAAGGCGCTGACGATCAGCGAGACCGGTGAAACCGTTTTTTGCGCATGGCCATCGGCCTGCCAATTTGCCTGCATCGACAACGAATCCTTGCCGACCGGAATGCTGATGTCGAGCTCCGGGCACAACTCCATGCCGATCGCCTTGACCGCATCGAACAGCAGCGCGTCCTCGCCCGGATGCGCGGCCGCGGCCATCCAGTTGGCCGAGAGTTTTACTTCCGACAACGACGCCACCGGCGCCGCGGCGAGGTTGGTGATCGCTTCGCCGACCGCCATGCGCGCCGAGGCGGCGGCATCGATCAGGGCCAGCGGCGTGCGCTCGCCGATCGCCATGGCTTCGCCGGCGACATCGAATAAGTCGGTGAGCGTGATCGCGCAGTCGGCCAGCGGCAGCTGCCAGGGCCCGACCATCTGGTCGCGCGAGCTAAGCCCGCCGACGGTGCGATCGCCGATGGTGACCAGGAAATTCTTGGCCGCGACGGTCGGATGTGCCAGCACGCGCAGGCCGGCCTCGCGCAGCGACAACTTGCCGGTGTCGAGCCGCGGCCAGCGCGACGCGACCGGCCGTTGGGTATCGCGGTGCATTTTCGGCGGCTTGCCGAACAGCAGGTCCATCGGCATGTCGACGGCGCGCGCGCCATCCGCCGCCTGCAGCACCAGACGCTGCTCGGCGGTGGCGACGCCGACCGCAGACCAGGGGCAGCGCTCGCGTTGGCAGATCGCCTCGAACATCGGCAGGTGCTCGGCGGCGACGCCCAGCACGTATCGTTCCTGCGATTCGTTGCTCCACAACTGCATCGGCGACAAAGATGGATCGTCGCTGGGAATCTTCGCCAATTCGATCACGCCGCCGAGCTCGCAATCGTGCAGCAGCTCGGGAATCGCGTTCGACAAACCGCCAGCGCCGACGTCGTGCATGAAGCGGATTGGATTACCCACGCCCATGGCCACGCAGCGGTCGATCACTTCCTGGCAGCGCCGCTCCATCTCCGGGTTGTCGCGTTGCACCGACGCGAAGTCGAGGTCTTCCGAGCTCTGGCCGGAGCCAACCGACGAGGCGGCGCCACCGCCGAGTCCGATCAGCATCGCCGGGCCGCCAAGCACTACCACGGCATCGCCGGCGCGCAGCGCCAGCTTCTTCACCATGGTTCGGTCGATCGCGCCGACGCCGCCGGCCAGCATGATCGGCTTGTCGTAGGCGCGCACGAGACCGGGCGTGTCGGTCGCCAGTTCAAAGCTGCGGAAATAGCCAGTGAGGTTGGGGCGGCCGAATTCGTTGTTGAACGCAGCGCCGCCGAGCGGGCCGTCGACCATGATCTCGAACGCGGACGCCATGCGTGGATTGAGCGGACGCGGCCGTTCCCAGGGTTGCGGCAAGGTCGGGATGCGCAGGTGCGACACCGAGAATCCGGTCAGTCCGGCCTTGGGCTTGCCGCCGCGGCCGGTCGCGCCCTCGTCGCGGATTTCGCCGCCGGCGCCGGTGCTGGCGCCCGGGAACGGCGAAATCGCGGTCGGGTGGTTGTGCGTCTCGACCTTGATGCAAAAGGCGCTGTCGACCGGCGCCGCCTTCCGGAACTCGTGGCTGGCCGGATCGGGCCGGAACGGGCTGCCGGGGAATCCTTCGACGACCGCGGCGTTGTCCTTGTAGGCCGAGAGCGTGAGCTGCGGCGCTTCGGCGTGGGTGTGCTTGATCATTCCGAACAAGGATTTCGACTGCGCTTCGCCGTCGATGGTCCAGCTGGCGTTGAAGATCTTGTGCCGGCAATGCTCGGAATTGGCCTGCGCGAACATCATCAGTTCGGCGTCGGTCGGATCGCGACCGAGCTGGCCGTAGCGAAGCTCGAGGTACTCGATTTCGTCGGCGCTCAAAGCCAGGCCCATGCGCCCGTTGGCGGCGCGCAGCGCGGCGAGCGGAATGCGATCGAGATCGCCCGCCGGCAGGGACTGGAACAGGCGCGTGGCGTCTTCGCGGCGCGCCAACAGCGATTGCGTCATCGGGTCGTGCAGGGCGCGGGCCAGCGCCGGCCAGCGCGCGTCGCCCTCGGCGGGCAGTCCGGCCAGGTCCAGGCGCAGGCCGCGTTCGACGCGTTTGATGGTGTGGCCGGCGCCGCGCAGGATCTCGGTGGCCTTGCTCGCCCAGGGCGAAAGCGTGCCCAGGCGCGGCGTGACGAAGCGTGATTGCGCGCGTTCCGCCGTGGGTTCACTGGCAGGACAGCCTTCCAGGATGCGGCCGATGGCGGCAGCGTCGAGGCGTTCGCCGGGTTCGGCTTCGACGAAATAGACATGCCAGGCGCCGGTGACGCGTAGCTCGGGGACCAGCTGGCTGAGACGGGCTTGCAGACGGTCGCGCCGGAAGGGCGACAGGGCCGGCAGGCCCTCAAGGACGATCATGTCCGCGGAATTCCGGGGAGGACGGTCCGCCTATTGTAGCCGATCGCGCCGCCCGGGCCGGGGCTGGCGCGTCGTTCCGGATGATCAGTTCGGCCGGGCGGCGATGCTGGCCTTCTTGTCGAGCCTGGCCAGCATGTCCTGCGGCGAGAGGTAACCGCCGAGCTGCGAGCCGTCGGCGGCGTAGATCGCCGGCGTGCCGTCGACGCCGATCTTCTGGCCGAGTTGGTATTCCATGGTGACCGGATTCGGGCAGGTCTTCTTGGCGATCGGCTTGTCGAGCTTGGCGTCGGTCAGGGCCTGGCGCCGGTCGACGGCGCACCAGACGTTCACGGCCTTGGTGTACGAATCCGAATTCAGCCCGGCGCGCGGGAAGAACATGTACTCGACCGCGATCCCGGCCTTGTTGTAGTCCTGGATCTGGGTGTGGAGCTTGCGGCAGAAGCCGCAGTCGATGTCCGTGAACACGGTCACCCGGTACTTGGGATTGGGCGGCGCGAACACGATCCGGCGATCCTTGCCGACGGCATCGAGCATGCCCCGGCGCAGCACCGCCTCGCTGGCGTTGGTCAGGTTGCTGCGGCTGGACAGTTCGATCAGGGAGCCCTGCATGAGGTACTTGCCGTCGTTGCTGACGTAGAACACCTGGGCGCCGATCGCGACTTCCTTGTACCCGGGGATCAGCGACGGCCTGATGCTGTCGATCGTCCAGTCCGGCGCCGCCTTGGCGACGGCGGCGCGGATCGCGGCATCGGCGTCGGCGGGGGCGCGGGTCTGGGCGAAAGCGACGGCCACGGTCGCGGACAAGGCAAGGACGGCAAGCAGGCGCTTCATGGTCGGATCCGGCAAAGTGGGCATGGTTCCGACCGGGGGCTGGGCGGAAAGTTCGGGCATTTTGCCATGGCAGCCGCGCCAGCCGGCGACCGTCCATCCCGCCACGGCGCCGTCCGTTCGGCGAAAGCGGCCGCGGCGAGGCGATTGCCCTGCCAAGGGGGCTCTGACATCCTCGACGTCGAAACGCCTCCCCCGGCCACTGCCCCGACATGACCGATCCCCACCACTGGCGCAATGAACTGTGGAACGCGCTGACCCACGGCACCGGCTTCGTTGTCGCGGTCGTCGCCAGCACCATCCTGATCACGCTGGCTGCCAGGAACGGCAACGAGTGGCAGCTTACCGGCGCGATCGTGTTCGGGCTGTCGCTGTCCCTGCTCTACCTGGCCTCGACCCTGTACCACTCGGTCCCGCACGTGCTGGCGAAATCGCGCCTGAAGATCCTCGACCATTGCGCGATCTTCATCCTGATCGCCGGCACCTACACGCCGTTCGCCCTGATCGGCCTGCGCGGCCACGGCGGCGATTGGCTGCTGCTGGCCGCGTGGTCGCTGGCGGTGCTGGGCGTGCTGTTCAAGCTGGCCTACACCGGCCGTTTCAAGGGCGTCTCGACCCTGATCTACCTGGCGATGGGCTGGATGGCGCTGACCACTGCCAAGCCGATGCTGCGGTTCATCCCGATGTCGACCCTGCTCTGGCTACTGGCGGGCGGCCTGGCCTATTCGCTCGGCACGATCTTCTACATGAGCAAGCGCCGGCACACCCACGCCGTCTGGCACGGCTTCGTCATGCTCGGCAGCGGCTGCCACTTCGTCGCGGTATCGATGCAGGTGCTAGGCACCGTCTAGCCAGCTGGGCTGGTCGGGATCGAAGAATTCGAAGATCAGGTGGATCCGGTCGCTGTCGCCTTCGTTCTTGACGGCGTGAACGCCCAGGTTGTTCACCTCGACCGCGCCGCCGACCGGGAAATGGTAGGTCCGCGGTTCGATGTAGAAGCCCACGCGCGGATTCGTCTGCAGCGGCAAGTGGATCTTGTGCGGCCACGTCGCCGAGGGCGAGGCGTCCTTGTGCGGGTGGATGACGCCGCCGGGCGCCATCTTCGCCAGCATGATCCGCGGAAACTGGCCGCGGGCGTAGCCGTAGGGCCGGGTCGCGGCGGCGAGCACCGGCTCCAGGCGCTCGCGCCACTCGGCCCATTGCGGCCGGTCGTGCGATTCGCGCCAGTCGTTCAATCGATTGACGAAGCGGAAAACGATGTGCTCGGTCTTGTCGAGCGCGTCGAACCGGTTCGGCTTGCTGGCGTTTTCTTCTTCCCAGATTTCCTTCGGTATTTTCAGCACCGCCTCGAGCAGGCCGTCGATGTCGACCTGGCCGAGCTGGCGCGTGGAGGTGGTCTTGCGCGGATTGGCGTACATCTCACTCGAACCGGTAGTCGAACAGTTCCAGGTCCTTCCGGTACAGGTCGGAAACCCGGTCGATCAGGTCCTGGTCGTAGTACTCATGATACGACTTGTGCTTGCTCGAATTCACCCGTTCCAGGGTCGTTTCCGGCAGGCCGACGTCGCGGCAGACCTGGTCGAACGAGGCCTGCATGGTTTCGTTGCGGCCGACGATGTCCATCGCCACCTTGCCGTCGGCGTCGTCGATGAAGCTGTGCTGCGGCAGGAACAGCAGGTGGTCGACCGGGCGCAGGTCGCGGATGACGTATCGCATGAAGCCGGTCGGATTGGCCTCGAAATGACCGGTGTTCCGGCCCATGAAGGCGCAATAGGAAACGAAGCGGTCGAACGGGTTGCGGACGAAGGCGAATTTCTTGTACGCGAAATACATTTCCTCGCCGAGCACCGGCCGGATCTGCCGGGCCGTGATGTGGCCGTGGCCGATCGCGCTCAATTCCGGGAACGGGAATTTTTTCTGCACGAACAGGCCGACCTGCTCGAGGTCCTGTTCGCCCATGTGCTGGCGCAGCGCCTGGCGCACCGAATGGGTGCCGGTTTTCGGAACGGCGAAGAAGATGTAGCGGTGCTGGTGCGAGATGATCATGCGGGGCGCCCTGGGCCGGCGCCCATGATAAGGCACGACGCCGCCAGCGGCCCTAGCCGGCGATGTATTGCTGCAACTGGGCGATCTCCAGCTGCTGGTCCTCGATCACGGCCTTGACCAGGTCGCCGATCGAAATCACGCCGACGATGCGCTCACCTTCGCGCACCGGCAGGTGGCGGATATGCCGCTGGGTCATCAGGCCCATGCAGGTGGCGGCGGTGTCCTCGGGCGACACGCACAACACCGGGCTGGTCATGATCGCGCTGACCGGCGTGTCTTTCGACGATCGTCCCTGCAGGATCACCTTGCGCGCATAGTCGCGCTCGCTGGCGATGCCAACCAGCGCCTGGCCCTGCATCACCAACACCGCGCCGATGCGGTGCTCGGCCATCAGTCGGATCACGTCCAGCACCGGCGTTTCCGGCGTCACCGCGAACACCTGGCGACCCTTGTCTTCAAGTATCTGGTTGGCGTTGCGCATGGCTGCCCTCCGTTCCCGAAGCCGTCGCCCCCGATTCTAGTCTTGTTGCCGCCGGCCTGCTCCGGCGCCCGGCCCGGGCCGCCATTCCTGCACCAGGTACAGGGGGCGCTGTTTCGCTTCCAGGTAAAGTCGCCCCAGGTATTCGCCGACCACGCCGAGCGCCATCAGCTGCACGCCGCCGAGCAGCAACACGACCGCCATCATCGTCGGCCAGCCCTGCACGGGATCGCCCCAGCGCAGGGTCTTGATCACGATCCAGCCGCCGTAGGCGAATGCCAGCATCGCCGTGGTGAAACCGACATAGGTCGCGACCCGCAGCGGCGCGGTCGAAAAGCCGGTGATGCCATCGAGGGCGAAATTCCACAAGCGCCAATAGTTGAATTTGCTCGATCCGGCGATCCGCGGCTGGCGCTGGTAGGCAATCGACGCCTGCGGATAGCCGACCCAGGCGAACAGCCCTTTCATGAAGCGCTGGCGCTCGCGCAGGCCGCGCAGGGCTTCGATGACGCGGCGCGACATCAAGCGGAAATCGCCGGTGTCGGCCGGGATGGCGGTGTCGGCGACCCGGTTCATCACCCGGTAAAACGCCGCGGCGGTGGCGCGCTTGAGCCAGGATTCGCCCGGCCGCGTGGTGCGCGTGCCGACCACCACGTCGAAGCCCTCGCGCCATTTCGCCACGAATTCGGGGATCAGTTCCGGCGGATCCTGGCCGTCGGCATCCAGGACGATCACCGCGTCGGCGTCGGCCAGGTCGAGGCCGGCGGTCAGCGCCAGTTCCTTGCCGAAGTTGCGCGACAAGCGCAGCACGCTGACCCGGGCATCGGCATCGGCGAGCGCGCGCAGCACGACCCAGGTGTCGTCGCGGCTGCCGTCGTCCACGTACAGGACGCTGCAGTCCAGGTCCAGGCCGGCGAACGTCCGTTCCAGGCGGGCGTGCAGGGCGGGCAGCGCGGCGGCTTCGTTGTAGGCGGCAACCACCACCGCGAGCGAGTTCTTGGTCATGGCCCGATGTTAGCGCCTCGTGCGCGGATCAGCGCGCCGAATCGAGGTAGGTCGCGCCGCCCAGGTGGCCGACCTGGCGCTGGATCCAGTTGGCGCGCCGCTGCACGTAGGCGCCGGGATTGCGGGCGTTGTATCGGCGCGGACTCGGCAGCACCGCCGCCAGGCGCGCGCTTTCCGACAGGCTCAGGCGCGTCGCCGGTTTGTGGAAGAAGTTCTGCGCCGCCGCTTCCGCGCCGTAGACGCCGTCGCCGAATTCGGCCACGTTGGCATAGACCTCGAGGATGCGTCGCTTCGGCCAGGTCGCCTCGATCAACACCGTGTACCAGGCCTCGAGCCCCTTGCGCAGGTAGCTGCGGCCGCTCCACAGGAACATGTTCTTGGCGACCTGCTGGCTGATCGTGCTGGCGCCACGGATGCGCCGGCCGCGGCCGTTGTACTCCATCGCCTTGTTGATCGCCTCGAAATCGAAACCGTGGTGGAACGGGAACTTCTGGTCTTCGGCGGCGACCAGGGCGATCGGCAGGTTGGATGAGATGCGCGACCAGCTGCGCCACTGGTAGTGCAACTGGAAGCCCGGCTCGCGCCGGAACGTGGCCGACAACCAGCGTTCCATCATGAAGGCCGACGTCACCGGCGGAATCCAGCGCAGCAACACGACCTGCAGGACCGACGCCAGCATCAGTGCCAGCGGAAACCACAACAGCCAGCGTCGCCAACGCCGTCCCCTTTGGCTTGATGCCATGCCCTTCCCCGTTATTCCGCCAGTCGCAGCACAGCCCGATCCAGGTCCACCGCCAGGCGCCAGCCGAGCCCGGGCGGATCGCCCGCCGCCGGCCGACGCCAGATCCGCAGCCAGGTCGGACCATCGGCGCTTCCACCCCAGGTCGCCGCCAGGTCGCCGGCCGCCGAGATCGCCAAGCCGGTGTCGAGTCGCGTTCCCGATCCGCCTGCCAGGGCATCGCCACTGGCCATGCCCTCGGGCAGGTGGCCGTCGCGCAGGCGCAGGAAATCGTCCGACACCATGGTCGCGGTCGCCAGCCCGGCTTCGGCGCGATCGGCCTCGCGCAATTCGCCGATGCCAACCGACCAGGTCGGCGCCGGACCCGAAGCCAGCGCCCCGCGCCGCACCACCTTGTCGGGAAACGGGCTCTCGGAATGGATGATGACGTGGTGGGCCAGGACCTTCCACACACCGTCGGCCTGCTTCTTCCAGACCGTCAGGAAGTGGCCAAACTCGGACGGATGGGCGTCGCCCTTGACGGTATAACGCCAGGGTCCGCTGACGTAGCCGAGGTCGCCGCTGGCCGCCACTTCCGCCACCTCCGGCGTCCATTCGAGCCGGTTCTTGTCGTCGGGGCGGAATGCCCAGATGGTCTTGCCATTGCCAGGCCCGGGCGCGAAGACCACGCCGTCGCTGGCGAGCGATTGCAGGAAGGCTTCGCGCGTGCCGCGCACGCTGGCGTCGGCGGCGAAGGTGCGCTCGGCGTTCACCATGTCCTCGAAGTCGCCGGCGACCGCAGGCCCGGCCATGCCGGCCGCGACCAGTCCTGCTGCGGCGAGGAAGGTCCAGACCTTGAAGTGACGCGCGCGGGCTACCATGACTGTCTCCGATCCTGACGGCAGGAAGTCTAGCCTGCCGCCGCCGCCCGCCACGACCCCGACCGCCGCCCATGTCCGCGCATGACTCCCTCACCCGCTTCCTGCTCGAACCTTCGGGCGTCCGCGGCGTGCACGTCGACCTCGGCGAGACCTGGCGGACGATCCGCGCCCGCGGCGCGTATCCCGACCCGGTGGCCGAGCGCCTGGGCGAAACCTGCGCCGCCGCCGCGCTGTTCACCGGCCACAGCAAGATCGACGGCCGCCTGAGCGTGCAGCTGCGGGGCACCGGCGCGCTGCGCACCCTGTTCGCCGAATGCACGGCGGCAGGCACTCTGCGCGGTATCGCGCACTTCAGCGAACCCCTGCCGGACCCGCTGACGCCCCGGGCCTTCGGTGCGGGCTCCCTGCTGGCCATCACCATCGAGTCCCAGGCCCCGGCCAGCCACGAGCTGCAGCGCTACCAAGGCCTGGTCGAGCTCGAGGCGGACCGCCTCGCCGACGCCTTCGAGGCCTATTTCCGCCAGTCCGAGCAGCTGCCGACCCGCCTGATGCTGGCCGCCGACGGCAAGCGCGCGGTGGCGCTGATGCTGCAGCAGCTTCCGGGCAGCCACGGGGACGCCGATGGCTGGACCCGCTGTTCAGCCCTCTTCGACACCCTGGACAGCCCGGAAATGCTGCAATTGACCGGTTCCGACCTGCTGCATCGTTTGTTCCACGAGGAAAACCTGCGGGTATTGGGCGAGCGGCCCTTGAGCTTCGCCTGTTCCTGTTCCCGGGCCCGGGTCGGCGAAATGCTGCGCAGCCTGGGGCAGGTCGAGGCCGAAGCCGCTTGCCAGGAAGGGCCGGCCGAGGTTCACTGTGATTTCTGCGGGCAGGGCTACCAGTTCGAGCGTTCCGAGGTCCTGGCCCTGTTCGCCCTGGCCGAACCCAATGCCCCGGGTTCAGGCCGGCTCCAGTAGCCAAAACCGTGGCCGGATACTGGTTAAATTTGCGTAAAAGGGTATAGTCTGGAAGGAACTTTTCGACCGTCTGCCACTCCCACCCACGAGCCCGAATCGAGTTGAAGCCGTGAACCGCCTCGCGACCGCCTGCCTGCTGTTTGCCCTCGTCGGGACTTCGGCGTTCGCCCAGAGCGCGCCGACGTCGTCTTCAAGCGCGAGCCTGGGCAACACCACGGTGCTTCCGGTCCGCGACAACCAGAACGGGCAAATCACCGCGCTGTTGCTGATCGAGCCGGCCATGCTGCCGCCGCTGCCGGCGGAACGCATCATCCAGCCGGCGGCCACGATCAGCACCAGCGGTTTGGCCTTGGGCAACGGCCTGAAGCTGCGCGCCGGCCTGTCGATCGACGCGAATCCCGGGCTCGGCGTGCTGTGCAGCAACCGCAGCGTGATCGCGACGGTCGGCACGCTCGCGGGCAATTGCCTGTTGACGAATTTCAGTTCGCCAGCCCCGCAGATGCTACCGGGGAGCCGCAGCGCCGCCAGCGGCATGCTCCAGCTACAACACGCCAATGCCACGCTGACCGGCAGCGTCGGCGTCGAACGCGAAACCCTGGACAGCCGCATGCCCTTGATCGGTCCGACGCCGTCCGATCGCCGACTGCTGAACAGCCTGCTGGGCCCGGGTAACAACCCCAGCCTCGACCAACGCAATGCCAGCCTGATTGGGCAGATTTCCCTCGGTACCCAGGGTTGGGTCAGCATCGGCGGCACGCTCGCGCACATCCGGCTGATCCCGACCGAGCAGTTGCCGGGTGGCCTGCCGCCCGAATGGAACAGCGGCAGCCTCAAGCTCGGCGGCGGTTACGGCAATTTCGGCGCCGAGATCACCGGCCAGATGATCGAAGTTCCAGGCCAGTCCGGTGCCTACCAGAGCCTCGGCGCCGGTGTCACCTGGCGCACGCCGTGGCGGGCCAAGTTGTCGGTCGGCGCCGACAACCTGATCACCCGCGGCAAGAATCCCTTCGGCCTGCCGGATCCGCGCGTCGCACCGAACGCCGACGAAGGCCTGACGCCGTACGTGCGTTACCAACAAGACCTCTGAGCGTCCCGCCCATCGATCCGCGGCACCTGCGCTTCGTCACCGACGAGTTGTGGCCGCTGTCCGACCTGTTGGCCTACCCGCGCTATGCACTGCACGGCCGCGAGACTTTCGACGCCATCCTGGAACAATCGGCGAGACTGGCGCAGGAAAAATTCGCGCCGCATAACCGCGCCTCCGACAGCAACGAGCCACGCTTCGTCGACGGGCGCGTGCACGTCATTCCCGAGGTCAAGATCGCACTCGACGCCTACGCCGAGGCCGGATTCCCGGCCTTGCTGGCCGACGCGGCCGACGGCGGCCTGCAGTTGCCCTATTCGCTGGCGCTTTTGAGCGATGCCATGTTTTGCGCCGCCAATGTGGCAACGGTCGGCTACGCCTTGCTGGCGCGCGGCGTCGGCAACCTGCTGCGCGCGCACGGCAGCGCCGAACAAAAACTTCGTTACGGCCAACCCCTGCTCGCCGGCCGCTGGCTCGGCACGATGTGCCTGAGCGAGCCGCAAGCCGGTTCGTCGCTGGCCGACATCACGACGCGCGCCGAACCCGAGGGTGACGGCAGCTACCGCCTGACCGGGCAGAAGATGTGGATCTCCGGTGGCGACCACGAGCTGTCGGAGAACATCGTCCACCTCGTGCTGGCGAAGATTCCCGGCGGCCCGCCCGGCGTGAAGGGCATCAGCCTGTTTATCGTGCCGAAATTCCGCGTCAACGACGACGGCTCGCTCGGCCAGCGCAACGATGTCGAGCTCGCCGGAATCAACCACAAGCTCGGCCAGCGCGGCATCGTCAACACCTTCCTGAAATTCGGCGAACGCGGCGCTTGCATCGGCCACCTGGTCGGGCCACCGCACCAGGGCCTGGCGCAGATGTTCCACCTGATGAACGAGGCGCGCATCGGCGTCGGGATGGGCGCGATCATGCAGGGCATGGCTGGTTACCAGTATTCGCTGGCCTATGCCAAGGAGCGCCGGCAAGGTCGCCATCCCGACCAGAAAGACCCGACGTCGCCACCGGTGCCGCTGGTCGAACACGCCGATGTCCGGCGCATGCTCTTGCAGCAGAAGTGCTACGTCGAAGGCGCGTTCGCGCTGGCGATCCACGGCGGCCGGCTGATCGACGCGCAAGTCGGCAGCGAGGACGCGGAGGTGCGACGCCTCGCCGCGCTCAAATTGGAATTCCTGACGCCGGTGATCAAGGCCTGGTCCGGCGAGTGGTGCACCCGTGCCAACGACCTGGCGATCCAGGTGCTCGGCGGCTACGGCTACACCCGCGAGTATCCGGTCGAGCAGAACTGGCGCGACAACCGGCTCAATCCCATCCACGAAGGCGCCAACGGCATCCAGGCGATCGACCTGCTGGGCCGCAAGGCCATGCTCGGGAACGGGGCGGCGCTGGCCGCCGTGCTCGACGACGTGCGCGCCACGATCGCGGCAACGTCGACGACGGCCGAGCTGACGGAATTCTCCCGATCCTTGCAGGAGTGCGTGGCAACGATCGAGCAAACCACTCGCGTGCTCACCGCCTGCCTGGCCGCAGGCCGGGCACGCCTCGCCCTGGCCAATGCCGCGCATTACCTGACCTTGGTCGGCCACGTGCTGATC
This sequence comes from Gammaproteobacteria bacterium, assembly GCA_025360985.1. Taxonomy (GTDB): domain Bacteria; phylum Pseudomonadota; class Gammaproteobacteria; order Xanthomonadales; family Xanthomonadaceae; genus Arenimonas. Next base: position 12,164 of record JANYBA010000389.1, read on the forward strand.
GCGTGGACGTGGCTGCGGCAAGCGCAGGTCGCGGTGCGCGCGCTGGCGAGCGCCGCTGGCCACGACCACGACTTCTACCAGGGCAAGATCAACGCCTGCAGATTCTTTTTCCGGCATGAATTGCCGACGGTCCTGCCCTTGGCGCGGCTGCTGCAGGCGCTCGACGACACGACCTTGGCGACCACGCCCGGGCAGCTGTAGGCCCCGCGGCTGGCAGCCGGCGGCGCCAGGACGTAGACTCGAAGCATCCTGGGGGCGGCCATGGCCAATCCACGCAGCAAGTTCGACATGATCGGCGGTTATCTGGCGCGCACTTACGAGGGCGTTGCGTCCGCCGACGTATATCGACGGCCAGGGCTCAAGCATCGAACCGAGCCCTTCTGCATTTTCTACAACGAGGGCATGGCCTTCCGGCTTCATGGCCGCAGCCTGGTGTCGGCGCTTGCCTTGCCCGAGGTGCGCCCCTTCGATCCGCTCAATCCCGACAAGCCGCCGCCGGGCTGGCCCGGATGGGTCTGGGCACCGCCTTCGCAAATGTTGCGCTGGGACCGCCTGAGCACCGACGCCCTGCGTTGCCTGCGCACGGCCGAGGAAGGCGCGCGGGTGAGTTGGCAGCTCCCGGAACCACCGCCGGTCGTGGAAGCGCCGCCGCCGTCGCCACCCGAAACCATGGCCGAGCGGGTCAAACGATTCCTCGGTGGCAACAGCTGGTCGAAGTGGCTCGGTTGAACGAGCTTGCCTGATCCGATGAGCCGGCGCCTGCGCCCCCTGAGCGGACTGGACGCGGGCTTCCTGTACCTGGAATCGGCCGGCACGCCCATGCACGTCGGCAGCGTGATGCTGCTGGAGTTGCCGAACAAGAAGGGCTACGACTTTCGCGCCGCCCTGATCGCGCACCTCGCCGAACGCTTGCCGCGCGCGCCGGCGCTGCGCCGGGTCCTGCATGAAGCACCGCTCGACCTGGGCCACCCGATGTGGGGCGAAGCCGACGACCTCGACCTGTCCGCGCACGTGCGCCAACGCAAATTGCCCGGCAAGGGCGGCCACAAGAAATTGATGGCCCTGGTCGGTAAGCTGCACGCCGAAATGCTGCCGCGCGACCGGCCGATGTGGCAATTCGTCGTCGTGGATAACGTCGAACCCGGAATCGTCGCGCTCTATTCGAAGATCCACCATGCCTTGCTTGACGGCCAGGGCGGCATCGCCCTGGCGCAGGCCCTGCTCGATATCGCGCCGGTGAAGGCCAGGCGCGGCAAGGCGACGGCCACGGTGGCGCCGGCGCGCCTGCGCAAGCGCGACCTGGCGCAAACCGCCACGCGTTCGACGATCAACCAGTTCGCCAATCTGCTGCGCGCACTGCCGGCGACGCTGAAACTGGCCGGCAGCGTCGGCGAGGCGGTCGGCATGATCGGATCGCTGCGCGACAACGTGCTGCTGGCGCCGCGCACGGTGTTCAACCGGCAGGTCGGGCCGTCGCGGAGTTTCGCGGCGCTGTCGCTGCCGCTCGACGAGGTCAAGCGGGTGGCGCGCGGCTTCGGCGTCAGCCTCAACGACGTGGTGATGGCGATCTGCGCCGGCGCCTTGCGCGAATTGTTGCTGTCGGTGGGCGAGCTGCCGAAGAAATCGCTGGTCGCGGCGATGCCGGTGTCCTTGCGCGAAGCCGGCAATGCCGAAGCCAACAACCAGGTGTCGATGGTGCAATGCTCGCTCGCCACCGACATCGCCGATCCGATTGCGCGCCTGCGCGCGATCCATGCCTCGACCGGGCAACTCAAGCAGCGCGTGGCCGCGTTCAAGAACCTGATCCCGACCGACTTCCCGGGCCTGGCCGCGCCACTGTGGGCGTCGGGTTTGTCGCGCCTGTGGGCGCGCGGCCGCATCGCCGAGAAATTGCCGGCGCTGGCCAATGTCGCAATTTCCAACGTGCCCGGTCCGCCGATGCCGCTATTTCTGGCCGGCGCCAAGCTCAAGCATTACTATCCGGTCTCGATCGTCACCCACGGGCTCGCCTTCAACATCACCGTGCAAAGCTACGCTGGCCAGCTCGAATTCGGATTGACCGCCTGCGCCGACGTCGTCGCGCATCCGGACGTGGTCGCCGAGGCAATGGTGGCGGCCCTGCAACAACTCTCCGACCGATTGCCGGCGTGAGTGCGCCTGGCTCCAAACAGTCGCGATCGCTCAAGCCACCGTCGAAGCTGTTGTTGGCGATGGAAGGCCGGGCGATGTTCGAGTGGGCCTCGTTCGGCCTGGCCTGGCCGTGGTTGAAAACAGCGCCGCGTGGCGACGGCCATCCGGTGCTGGTGCTGCCCGGGCTGGTCGCCGGCGACCGCAGCACGTGGCCGCTGCGTCGTTTCCTCACGCAACTGGGCTACGAAGCCTATCCCTGGCAGCAGGGCTTGAACGTCGGCCCGCGCGACCACGTGATCAAGGGCTTGCTCGATCGCATACGCGGCATCCAGAAGGAACACGATCGCAAGATCACCCTGATCGGCTGGTCGCTGGGCGGCGCCATGGCCAACGCGCTGGCGCTGCGCATGCCCGAACGCATCCGCCAGGTCATCACGCTCGGCTCGCCGCACGGCGGCCATCCCAAGGGCACCAATGTCTGGCGCGTATTCGAGATCGCCAGCGGCTTCCGCCACGACGATCCGCGCCTTTTGGCCCTGGTCCAGGGCACGCCGACCGTGCCGACCACGTCGATCATGAGCAAGACCGACGGCATCGTGAACTGGCGCATGAGCCTGGCACCGGATAGCGAAATTTCCGAGAACATCGAAGTCAGCGCCACCCACATGGGCATGGGCGTCAATCCGGCCGTGCTCTGGATCATCGCCAATCGCCTGGCGCAGGCGGAAGGGCAATGGCGGCCGTTCAAGCCCGACCACGCCCTGCATTCGTGGCTTTATCGCGACCCGCACGCGTTCCGCCTGGCGGATCTGATCGCGCCGTAGGGCGAAGACGCTTTATGGGCGGCGCAAGCCGCGACCAAAGGCACCGCCGGGCTTTGTGTCGCGGCTGGTGCCGCTCCTTCAAAGCGTCGTCAGTCAGCGAGCGTGAGCAGCGAGGCGTTACCGCCTGCCGCCGTGGTGTTGATGGTCAGCGTGCGTTCGCTGGCGAACTTGAGCAGGTAGTGCGGGCCGCCGGCCTTGGGGCCGGTGCCGGAGAGGCCTTCGCCGCCGAACGGCTGGACGCCGACCACGGCGCCGATCTGGTTGCGGTTCACGTAGCAGTTGCCGACGTGCACGGACTTGGCGATGTGCTGCACGGTCGCGTCGATGCGCGAATGGATGCCCAGCGTCAGGCCGTAGCCAGTGGCGTTTATCTGCGCCAGCACGTCGTCGAGTTTGCTCGCCTCGAAGCGGATCACATGCAACACCGGCCCAAAGATTTCGCGACTGAGCTGCGCCAGCGATTGCAATTCGTAGGCGCGCGGCGCGAAGAAACTGCCGTGCTGGCATTCGTCCGGCAGCGTGACCGCCTTGATGAGTTTGGCCTCCTTGTCCATGCGCGCGGCGTGCGCGACCAAGATGGCCTTCGCGTCTTCGTCGATCACCGGCCCGACGTCGGTCGAGAGCAGGCCGGGATTGCCGACCACCAATTCGTCCATCGCGCCCGACAACATCGAGATCACCTTGTCGGCGATGTCGGCCTGCACGAACAGGATGCGCGCGGCCGAGCAACGCTGGCCGGCGGAATCGAACGCCGCGGTCATCGCATCCTTCACCAATTGCTCGGGCAGCGACGACGAGTCGGCGATCAATGCGTTCTGGCCACCCGTTTCGGCGATCAGGGTCGCCAGCGGCGCATTGCGCGCCGCCAACGCGCGATTGATCGCCCAGGCGGTCTCGGTCGAGCCGGTGAAAACCACGCCCGTTACGCGCGGGTCGCGGGTCAGCGCCGCGCCCACGGTGGCGCCGTCGCCGGGCAGGAATTGCAGCACGTTCTCGGGAACGCCGGCTTCATGCAACAACTTCACCGCGACGTGCGCGATCAGCGTGGTCTGCTCGGCAGGCTTGGCGATCACGGCATTGCCGGCGGCGAGCGCCGCCGCGACCTGGCCCATGAAGATCGCCAGCGGGAAATTCCACGGGCTGATGCAGACGAACACGCCGCGCCCATGCAGCTGCAACTCATTCGATTCACCCGTAGGCCCGGGCAGTTTTTCCGGCTGGCCGAACAGCTTGCGGCCCTGCACGGCGTAGTAGCGGCAGAAATCCACCGCTTCGCGCACTTCCGCGACCGACGCCGACAGCGACTTGCCGGCTTCCTTCACGCACAGCGCGATCAACTCGGGCATGCGCGCTTCCATCAGATCGGCGGCGTGCTCGAGGATCTTGGCGCGGGCGGCGGCCGGCGTGTGGTCCCAGCCGTTGAACGCGGCCTGGGCGTTGACCAAGGCGCGCTCGACCTGGGCACCGTCGCTGGCCAGCCATTCTCCGACACGTTCCCGGCGATCGGCCGGATTGGTGACCGCCTGTCGAGAACCGGTCGCGTTCGTCCCCGGCACCAGCGGCGCGGCGCGCCAGGGCTGGACCGCGGCGTTGACCTTTTCGGCAAGCACCGACAGGTCGAGGTCGTTGGCGAGATTGACGCCCATGGAGTTCTTCCTTTCGCTGCCGAACAGGGCAGACGGCTGTGGAATATGCGAGTGCGGCTTGCAGCCGTTGGCGGCGACCGCAGCGACCGGATCGGCAACGAGTTCGGCCGGCGGCAAGGTTTCGTCGGTGATCCGGTTGACGAAGCTGGAGTTGGCGCCGTTCTCGAGCAGGCGTCGCACCAGGTAGGGCAGCAGGTCTTCGTGCGAGCCGACCGGCGCGTAGACGCGGCAGGGCACGCCGAGCTGGCCGCGTCCGATCACCTCGGCGTACAGATGGTCGCCCATGCCATGCAGGCGCTGGAACTCGAAGGTCTTGCCGCCGGCCATGCGGTGGATCGCGGCGATGGTGTGGGCGTTGTGGGTGGCGAACATCGGGTAGAGCGCGTCGGTCGCCGCCAGCATGCGCGCCGCGCAGGCTAGGTAGCTGACGTCGGTGTTGGCCTTGCGCGTGAACACCGGATAGCCGGCCAAGCCGTCCATCTGCGCCTTCTTGATTTCCGAATCCCAGTAGGCGCCCTTGACCAGGCGCATCGGCATGCGCCGGCCGGTGGCGCGGGCGAGGTCGACGAGGTAGTCGATAACGAACGGCGCGCGCTTCTGGTAGGCCTGCACGGCCAGGCCATAACCCTGCCAATTGTCGAGCGAACGATCGGCGAAAGCGCCGCCGATCACGTCCAGCGACAGCTCCAGGCGCTCGGATTCCTCGGCGTCGATGGTGAAGCCGATGCCCCAGGACTTGGCCAGCTGCGCCAGTTCCAGCACGCGCGGCGTCAGTTCCGCCAGGACGCGGGCGCGCTTGGCCAGCTCGTAACGTGGATGCAGGGCCGAAAGCTTGACCGAGATCGAGGGCGCGGCGAACACGTCGCTGGCCCGGTAGCTGCCGTCCGGGCCACTGGCGCCGATGGCGCGGATGGCCTTGCGGTAGGCATCGAGGTAGCGTTCGGCATCCTTGGCAGTGAAGGCGCCTTCGCCGAGCATGTCGAAGGAATAGCGGAAAGCGGCGTTGGCGCCCTTGCCGGAACGTTCCAGCGCTGCTTCGATCGTGCGGCCCATCACGAATTGATGGCCCATGATGCGCATCGCCTGGCGCACGGCGAGGCGGATCGCCGGTTCGCCCATGCGGCCAATCAAACGCTTGAACGCGCCGAAGGTGTTGCGCCGCGTCTCGTCGGCGAGGTTGACCATCCGGCCGGTCAGCATCAGTCCCCAGGTCGAGGCATTGACCAGCATCGAACTCGACTGGCCGACATGGGAGTCCCAGTCGGCGTCGCCGAGCTTGTCGCGGATGAGTTTGTTGGCGGTTTCCTGGTCGGGGATGCGCAGCAGGGCCTCGGCTACGCACATCAGCAGCACGCCTTCTTCCGAGGACAGGTCGTATTCGCGCATGAAGGCCTCGACCATGGCCGGGTCGGCGGCGCGGATGCGGGTGCGCTGGACCAGGGCGATCGCCGTCGCCTGCACGGCGTCCTGGTCGGCCTTGGGCAGGGTCGCCGCGGCCAGCAGTTCCCGCAGGTGCTCGGTTTCGTCGCGGGCGTAAGCGGCCGTGATGCGCTGGCGCAACGGGGACGCCGCCAGTGGCAGTTCAGGGCTGAGGATCGAAGTCACGGTCGTCCCGGCGGTCGGCGCTGCACAACGTGCGGAGCGGATCATTGTATCGGCTTGCCCCGCCCCGGCGCCAACCGCTAAAATCGCGCACTTGTGCCCTGCCGACGCCGGGCCACCGATAACCGCCAGAGGCCGCACGATGACCCCTCCCCGCATGACGCGTCTTATCGCCGGACTCACGGGCTTGCTGGCGGCGGCCGGCGCCTTCGCCCAGTCGCACCCGACCGAGCCGCAGCGCTGGCAGCTGAACATGACCGAAGGCGTGACCGCGACCGCGGCCAATGCCTACCGCGGCCACATGATCATGCTGTGGATCTGCGTGGTGATCGGCATCATCGTGTTCGGCGCGATGGCCTATTCGATGTTCGTCTTCCGCAAGTCCAAGGGCGCCAAGCCCGACACCGACTTCACCCACAGCACCACGCTCGAACTGATCTGGACCACGATCCCAATCATCATCCTCATCGGCTCGGCGTGGCCGGCGACGCGGATGGTAATGGCCGAGTACAACGCCAGCCACGATCCCAAGCCCTACGACATGACGGTGAAGATCACCGGCTACCAGTGGATGTGGCAGTACGAATACGTCGGCGAGGGCGTCGTCTTCACCAGCCGCCTGGACCGCGAATCCGACGCGCTGCGCCAGAACCCGGACGCGACCCAGGAACAGATCCGCGCCAAGGAACACTACCTGCGCGACGTCGACCA
>JANYBA010000397.1 GCA_025360985.1 Gammaproteobacteria bacterium
GATACCGTGCTCGACGTGCTCTACAAGGCCGGCGTGATCGACGGCAACGTCAAAGCCGCCAAGCCGCTGATCAGCTGCCTGGCCAAAGGCAAGAGCGTTCAGGACTGTACGCTCGGTGCCGCTGGCGAAAGCGAGCTGGCCAATGACCCGCAGGTGCAGAACGTGCTCAGCGTCTACCAGTCCTATCAGCAGCAGGATTGGTTCGGCCTGGTGAAGAAGTCCGGCGTCGCGGTCAGCTGCGCGCTGATCCCGGGCGGCGAGGTCAAGGATGCGCTGTGCGGCGAAATCGGCAAGGTCGCGATCGCGGTGATCAACGGCGTCGGTTCCGTTCTGCACTCACTCGGCGGCGCCGTGGCCAGCTTGTTCGGCGGCGGCGACAAGACCGAAGCGCCGCCGATGTGGGATGAGGACTACTACCGGCTGTACTTCGCACCGGCCTATCACAAGCTGATCATGGCGCTCGACGCCCAGGACGGCAGCTTCGAACCGGTCGTGCAGGGCATCTACGGCAACTGCGCGGCCTACTACGGCCAGTTCCAGCAATATGCAACCAACGCCTGCGAAGCCGACGCGCCGAGGTTGCGCGACCAGGCCAAGTTCCTGCGCAAGGCGCTGCTGCAGGAAGGCGACAGCTGGTTTCAGTTGCACAGCGTACCCAAGCTCGAGTCCTGGACTCGGGAGCATTACGGCGAGAACCCAGCCGGCTTCGTCGCCACGCAAGTCGCGCAATGCCGTGCCGACGTCAAGACCGCGATCCCGCTGCCCAACCCAGGCTTCGACCGCTGCGCCGCCTTCCAGGCGCAGGCGCAGCAAGTCGCTGGCTCGCTGCTTGCGGCCATCATCGGCCAACAGGACGCCACTTGCCAGGCGCAGGCCAAGGCCCTGGAAGTGCTGCCTCCGCACGATGCCTACGCGATGGCATGCCGACCGGTGGAAGAGAAGTTGCCTCTGCAGTTGCAGGGCGCGACTCAGGTCTGGAAGCAGCGCATGGATCTGGCGCAAGCCGCCGGCTGTTCCAATGAAGGTACGCCGGACAGCATCCACTGCGACACCTATGCCAGCCAGCTGGCCTGCCTGAAGGCGATTCCCGACAAGAGTTCGCTTTGCGGTTTCGATGTCGACAAGGCCGACCAGAATTTCGCGCAGGAGATATTCGCCCAACTTTATGAGGACAGCGCAAAGGCCGGGAAGCCCCAACGCTGCCTGCGCACGGTCGCCCAGGTCCTGTGCTTCCGGCCGGTGAAACAAACGGGCTGCAAGATCTATGTGATGCTGCATGGCGGCAAATATGGCCTTGCCAGCCAGGGCGACGCGATTTGCAAACTGCAATCGGACGCCCAATACGATCAACTCAAGGCGCAAGCACAGCAGGTACTTGCGGAACTCAATAGCAACCAGGCTCCGGTTGCCAACGAACTGGCACGCAGGAGAATGATCACGTTGTCGCAAGGCACGACGACGCGAATTGCGCAGCCGATGGCCACGATTGCCAATCCGCCCGCCGCCTGCACGCTGTCCGATGACGACCCACTGAAGATCGAATGCGCGCCGGGCTTCCAATGGGATGCGCAACCGGCGCGCGCTGTCGCCGTAACCGCGATCCTGGGCGCACCGTTCGGATTCTGCGGTGCCGACTACGAAACCGACGGCGCCGACATGCCCTGCCTGGCCGGCAGTGCGACCGGCGCGTTCCCGAAAGGTCCGGGCAGCCCGCCGCCTTCGAACCCGCCGGTACGCCTGCGGCCGAAATTGCCGCCGGCAGTGGATAGGCAGCATCCCCCGAAGAAGATTCCCCCGCCGCAGGTGCAACCGCCCAAGCCGGTCAGGAATGTCGATGGCGGCGGTTAGTCGCGATGGATGACATCAAACCCGCGATCAGCTCCGACGAGGCCTCGTCGATGACATCGCGCTATGCTCAGGACAATCGAGGGGAAATTTCGCAATGCTGAATCGATTCCGCGTCATCGGTACCGTCCTGCCTCGCCTACTTGCCCTGATCCTCCTGCCGCTGGCATTCCTGGCCGCGCCGGCCGTCCGCGCCGATCCGCTCGATACGGTGCTGGACGTGCTCTACAAGGCCGGCGTGATCGACGGCAACGTCAAGGCGGCCAAGCCCCTGATCGCCTGCCTGGCCAAAGGCGGCAACGCCGTTTCCTGCGCCGCGGGCGACGCCGGGCAGACCGAGCTGGGCAGCGATCCGCAAGTCAAGAACGTCATCGACATCTACCTGGCCTTCAACGACCAGGATTACTACACGGTTGTGAAAAAGGCCGGCATCACGATCGGCTGCGCCCTGATCCCCGGAGGCGAGGTCAAGGACATCGCCTGCGGCGAGCTGGGCAAGATCGCGGCGGCGGCGCTGGATGGCATCGGTTCGGTATTGGGCGCGGTCGGCGGCTTCGTGACCAGCATATTCGGCGGCGGCAGCGACCCTGCGCCGATGCCGGAGGAAGCCTACTACCAGCTCAATTTCATGCCCTGGTACCACTGGTCGGTGGTCCACCAGCTCGACAAGGACACACCGGCCAACCTGCAGGTGCTGAACGCGCCCATGGCCGCCTGCGTGGACTATTTCGACAACCACCAGTACAGCACCAACCAGGCCAAGACCGCCTGCAACAACCTGCGCACCCGACTGAACAACAGCGGCTACGCCATCGGCAATACCTTCCGCGACGAGCAGGAAAGCTATTTCCAGCTGCATTTCGCCCCAAAGCTGTACGAATGGGCGGAAATGTCCTTCAACAACAACGACAACATCAATATCTACGCCAAGCAGGCGATGAATACCTGCGTGTCCGACGAACGCCAGCACCTGCCGCTTCCCAATCCTGGTTTCGACCAGTGCCTTGCCATGAAGCAGTCGCTGGCCAGCCTTCCCGCCATATTCAAGGACGCGGGCGACCAGCTCTACGCCCAGTGCCAGGCGCAGGCCAACCAACGCTCCGTGCCGGCCGATGACAACGCCTACACGCGCATTTGCAAACCGATGGTCAACCGGATCATCGGCCAGGTCATCTTCGTCGCGATGGCCGACCTGAAATCGCGCATGGACACCGCCGCCGCCGCGGGCTGCCCGAACAATGGCTACCCCAAGTCGATCCATTGCGACAGCTTCGCGGCACGAGATGCCTGCGTCGGTGCC
>JANYBA010000001.1 GCA_025360985.1 Gammaproteobacteria bacterium
ACAGGTCGGCGACGATGGCCGAGTCGCGGTCGAGACCAAGCGTCAACTGGGTCAGGTCGTTGGAGCCAATGGAGAACCCGTCGAACACATCGAGGAACTCATCCGCGAGCAGGGCGTTCGACGGCACCTCGCACATCATGATGACCTTCAGGCCATTCTCGCCTTGCACGAGGCCATTTGCGCGCAGCACTTCGATGACCTTGCGGCCCTCGCCGACCGTGCGCACGAACGGGATCATCACCCAGGCATTGGTCAGGCCCATCTCGTCGCGAACCCGCTTCATCGCCCGGCACTCGAGCGCGAAACAGTCGGCGAAGCTCGGGTCCACGTAGCGCGAGGCGCCGCGGAAACCGATCATCGGATTCTCTTCGTGCGGCTCGTAACGGCTGCCGCCGATCAGGTTGGCGTATTCGTTCGACTTGAAATCCGACAGGCGGACGATCACCGGATTCGGCGCGAACGCCGCGGTCAGCGTGGCGATGCCTTCGGCCAGGCGATCGACATAAAAGTCCACCGGGCTGGAATAGCCGCGCATGCGTTCGTCGATGCGACGCCGGGTCTCGGCGTCCTGCTGGCCGTATTCGAGCAGGGCCTTGGGATGCACGCCGATGTGGCTGTTGATGATCATCTCCAGCCGCGCCAGGCCGACGCCGGCATTGGGTAGCATGGCGAAATCGAAGGCGCGCTCCGGGTTGGCCACGTTCATCATGATCTTGAGCGGGGCAGGGGGCATCTGCGCCAGGTCGGTCGTGGTCTTCTCGAAGCCGAGCCTGCCGGCGTAGATGAAACCGGTATCGCCCTCGGCGCAGGACACCGTGATCTCGCTGCCGTCGACGACGTGGTCGAGCGCATCGCCGGTGCCGACCACGGCCGGCACGCCGAGCTCGCGGGCGATGATCGCCGCATGGCAGGTGCGGCCGCCGCGATTGGTGACAATGGCGGAGGCGCGCTTCATCACCGGCTCCCAATCGGGGTCGGTCATGTCGGCGACCAGGACGTCGCCGGGCTGGACCCGGGCCATGTCGGCCAGCGAACGCACCACGCGGGCGGTGCCGGCGCCGATCTTGTGGCCGATGGCACGGCCTTCGCTGAGAACCTCGCCGTGTTCGGTCATCGCGAAGCGTTCGATCTGGTTGGCATGCCCGCGCGAGCGAACCGTCTCCGGACGGGCCTGCACGATGTAGAGCTTGCCGGTAATGCCGTCCTTGGCCCATTCGATGTCCATCGGGCGGTCGTAGTGTTTTTCGATCACCAGTGCCTGTTTGGCCAGTTCCTGCACATCGGCGTCGGAGATCGAAAACCTGTCGCGTAGTGCTGCTGGCGTGTCCTCGTTGCGCACGCGCTCGCCCGGCGCGTCGGAATACACCATGCGAATCGCCTTGCTGCCCAGGGTCCGGCGCAGGATCGCCGGCTTGCCCTGCAGCAGCGTCGGCTTGTAGACGTAGAACTCGTCCGGATTGACCGCGCCCTGGACCACGTTCTCGCCCAAGCCGTAGCTGCCCGTGATGAAGACGACATCGCGGAAGCCGGATTCGGTGTCGAGCGTGAACAGCACGCCGGCGGATCCGACGTCGGAGCGCACCATCAGCTGCACGCCGGCGGACAGGAACACGTCCTCGTGCTTGAAGCCGTGATGGACCCGATAGGCGATGGCGCGGTCGTTGTAGAGAGAGGCGAACACCTCCTTGACCTTGCGCACCACGTCGTCTTCGCCACAGACGTTGAGGAAGGTCTCCTGCTGGCCGGCGAAACTCGCGTCCGGCAAGTCCTCCGCGGTCGCGGACGAGCGCACGGCCACGGCGATGTCGGTCGCCCCCGCTTCCGCGCACATGCGGTGGTAGCCCTCGCGAATGGCCGCCCCGAGGGCCGGCTGTAGCGGCGCGGCCATGACCCAGGCGCGGATCTCGGCGCCGGCCTTGACCAGTTCGCCGACGTCCTCAACATCAAGTTGGGCGAGCCGGTCGAACATCCGTTCGGCCAGGCGGTTGAATGCGACGAACTCGCGATAGGCATCGGCGGTGGTTGCGAAGCCGCCGGGAACGGCAACCCCGAGCCCGCCGAGATGGCCGATCATTTCGCCGAGCGACGAATTTTTTCCACCCACCTGGGCCAGGTCGGACAGGCGCAATTCGTGCAACCAAAGGACGTGCTGTATGGAAGCAGGGGCGCTCAAAACGG
>JANYBA010000362.1 GCA_025360985.1 Gammaproteobacteria bacterium
CTCGGCGGTGGCCGAACGGCTGACCGGCGGGCGCTACATCGATATCCATATCGATCGCGCGGCGGCGGCGCGCTACGGGCTCAACGTCGCCGACGTGCAAGACGTGGTGTCCTCGGCCATCGGCGGCGAGAGGATCGGCGAAACCGTCGAAGGCCTGCAGCGCTTTCCGATCAACGTGCGCTATCCCCGCGAGGTGCGCGATTCGGTCGCCAGGCTGCGTGAGCTGCCGGTGATCACGGCGACCGGCGCGCAATTGCCCCTCTCCGCAATAACCGACATCCGCGTGATCGACGGGCCGCCCATGCTCAAGAGCGAGAACGCACGGCTTTCCGGCTGGATTTACATCGACATCCGCGATCGCGACCTGGTGTCGGCCGTGCACGACATGCAGGCGGCTGTCGCCCAGCAGGTGCCATTGCCGGCCGGGTACTCCCTCGGCTGGTCCGGGCAGTTCGAGTTCTGGGAGCATGCGGTGGCCCGTCTGAAAGTGGTGGTGCCCGCGACCCTGCTCATCATCTACGTGCTGCTGTATCTGAACTTTCGGCGCGCTGACGAGGCGCTGTTGATCCTGGCCAGCGTGCCGTTCGCGCTGATCGGTGGCTTCTGGTTCATGTACTTGCTCGGCTACGCGATGTCGATCGCGTCCGCCGTCGGGTTCATCGCGCTGGCCGGCGTCGCGACGGAGTTCGGCGTGATCATGCTGTTGTACGTCAAGCAAGCGATGGCGCGACAACAGGCCGCTGGCGAGCCGGTCACGGCGGATTCCTTGCTGGCGGCGGTCCAGGAAGGTGCAGGCAAGCGCGTGCGTCCCATCGCGATGACGGCGTCCGTGATCATCGCCGGCCTGTTGCCGATCATGCTCGGGAGCGGCACCGGGTCAGAGGTGATGCAGCGCATCGCCGCACCGATGGTCGGCGGCATGCTCACCGCACCGTTGCTGTCGATGCTGGTGATTCCGGCCGCCTATCGATGGATGCAGTTGCGCAAGCTTGCGCGAACGGCGTCGACGAACCATCCGTTGCGAGGCAACTCCCATCGCTAACTCATCGCCTCGTTGCAATGCACTACTTTCTTCACAACTCACAACTGAAAGGAACCCGAAATGAAAATTCAAAGTATGCTGTTCACGCTCGCCCTGCTGGCTGGTTGCTCGTCACCGAATGGCGATGCGAACCCGGCAACGCCCGATACGTCCACAGCGGCTACGTTGCCAGCGACGGTACCTGCTGCCGCGCCAGCTAAGGCCACGACCACCGGAGAGGCAATGGAATCGATGCCCGCCATGCCCGACACCGCCACGTCGCCGTCTGCAGCGCCCGCGACTGCGGCGTCCGCCATCGGCGTCGTCAAAGCCGTAGATCCCGTGGCCAAGACCATCACCCTCGATCACGGCGCGGTGGCGGCATTGCAATGGCCGGCGATGATCATGACTTTCAAGACCGGCAACGTGGACGTGAGCCCGATCAAGCCTGGCGATCATGTAGCGTTCGAGTTCACATCCACTGGCATGGACGGCACGCTTACCAAGATCGACCGCCAGTAAGGTGCAGCACACCGGCTTGCCCAAATGCCTCGGTTCTCGCGACCGAGGCTTTCGCGACTCACAGCCTGTCGTCGCGGACGGCTGGTTTGGGTCGGAAGCGGAATTCGGCCAAGTTTTGTCGGTCCTCGAGGTCTGCAACCGGCCAAAACCGGTCTTTTGCTAGACTAGGCCCCCGCCTCCCGGCGCCTGCCCCGCTTTCATGTCCGACGATCCCGACAGTACCCCGCACGAGCGCCGTTCCTGGCTGGAACGGCTGGGCCAGGCCTTTTCCGGCGAACCGAAGGACCGCGAGGATCTCGTCGAGATCCTGCGCGACGCCCGCAGCAATGGCCTGATCGGCCCCGAAACGCTGAAGATGCTCGAGGGCGCGCTTACCGTGTCCGAACGCCAGGTCGGCGACATCATGATCCCGCGTTCGCAAATGGTTTCGTTGCCGGCGGACGCGCCGTTCATGGAATTGATGAAACTCGTGGTCGAGTCCGGGCACTCGCGCTTCCCCATCCATGGCGACGACAAGGACGACATCCTCGGGATCCTGCTGGCCAAGGACTTGCTGCGCGGCATCGTCGCCGACGGCGGCCCGGGCCAGGTCCGGGAGTTGCTGCGCACGGCGGTGCTGATCCCCGAGTCCAAGCGCCTGAACGTCTTGCTCAAGGAATTCCGGCTGTCGCGCAACCACATGGCGATCGTGGTCGACGAGCACGGCGGCGTCGCCGGCCTGGTGACGATCGAAGATGTGCTCGAGCAGATCGTCGGCGAAATCGACGACGAACACGATGATGCCGACGAAGCCAAGATGATCGCGGCCCAGGCCGATGGCCAGTTCGTGGTCGATGCGCTGACGCCGATCGCCGATTTCAACGAGCAGTTCGGCGCCGATTTCCCCGACGACGAGTACGACACCGTCGGTGGATTGGTCAACGACGCCATCGGCCACCTGCCCGAGGCCGGCGAGGAACTCACGCTCGACCGCTTCCATTTCCGGGTCGGTCGCGCCGACCGCCGGCGCGTGCATTCCTTCATCGTCGCCGTGCATGCGCCGGACTGAGTTCGCGATTTCGGTCGCGGGCTTGTTGCTGGCGTTGCTCGCATTCCTGCCGCTGCCGGCCCTTGCGGGCGGCCTGCGCGTGGGCCTGCTCACGATGGAACCAGGCGAGGAATTCTGGGAGCGCTTCGGCCACGACGCGATCCTGGTCGAGGACAGCGCCACCGGCGCGGGCGTGTCCTACAACTATGGCTTCTTCGACATGGACGAGCCCGGTTTCGTCGGTAACTTCGTCCGCGGCCGCATGTATTACCAACTGGTCGCGCTGCCGGTCGAGGCGGACCTGTCCTCGTATCGCGAAGAAGGTCGCGGCGTCACCGTGCAGTGGCTGAACCTGGACGAGCGCCAGGCACGGGCGCTCGCCCTCGCCCTCGCCGACAACGCCCGGCCCGAAAACGCGCGCTACCGCTACGAGTACTACACCGCCAATTGCGCGACCAAGGTGCGCGACCGCCTCGACCAGGCGCTGGGCGGCCTGCTGCAAAAGCAACTTTCCGGGCGCTCCCAGGGCAACAGCTATCGCAGCGAGTCGGTGCGCCTGGCCTGGCCGGCGAAATGGATGGCGCTCGGCTTCGACCTCGGCCTGGCCGGCGCCGCCGACCGGCCGCTGGCGCGCTGGGAAGAAGGCTTCATCCCGATGCGCCTGCGCGATTCCCTGCGCGAAGTGAAGCTCGCCGATGGCCGGCCGCTGGTCAGCGCGGAGCAAGTGTTGTTGCCGAACCGACTGCCGCTGCCGCCGGCCGAAACGCCGCACTGGCGCCTGCCGGCGCTCTTGCTCGGCGTCGCCGCGGCGCTGGCCGTGTTGCTGCTGGGCCGGCGCCGACCGCGCCTGCTCGCGGCATTGGCTCTTCCGTTCTGGCTGCTCGCCGGATTGCTCGGCGGGGTGATGCTGTTCCTGTGGCTCGGCAGCGAGCACACCTTTGCCCACGGCAACGAGAATATGTTGCTGCTGTCGCCGCTTTGCCTGTTCCTGCTGCCCGGAGCCTGGCGACGGGCGCGCGGCAAAACGACCACGCCCTCATTCCGGTTTTGGTTGTGGAGCGTGGCTGGTCTGGCGGCGTTGGCCGGCTTCCTGCGGTTCCTGCCGTTCCTGCCGCAGCAAAATCTCGAATGGGTGTTGCTGCTGCTGCCCCTGCACTGGGCATTGGCACGGGCATTGGAAAAGTAGTGAAAAAAGGGTAGTGAAAAAGGGGTCAGATCCCTTTTTTGCCTTTTTGACTTTATGATGCCGGCATGACGTCGCCCGCCGACATGATCCGCAACCTCGCCGTGTACGGCCGCGACGGATTGCGCGGCCCCGAGATCACGCTGGAACAGATCAGCGATGTGCTCGCGGTCGACGATGGCAGCTATGTCTGGGTCGGCCTGTACGAGCCCGATGCGATCCTGCTGCAAAAAATGCAGGAAGAATTCGACCTGCATCCGTTGGCGATCGAGGACGCGCTGAAGGCGCACCAACGACCCAAGGTCGAACAATACGGCGACTCGCTGTTCCTGGTCCTGCACACCGCCCAGGTCGTCAAGGGCCAGATCGAATTCGGCGAGACCCACGTGTTCATCGGCAAGCGCTACCTGCTGACCGTGCGCCATGGCGCCTCCCTGCCCTACAGCGGCGCGCGCGAACGCTGCGAAAAGCACACCGCCCTGATGAAGATCGGCCCGAGCTACGGCCTGTACGCCGTGCTCGACACCGTGGTCGATAATTATTTCCCGATCGTGGCCGAATACCAGGCGGAATTGAACGCACTCGAGAAAGACATCTTCGCCGAGGATTACCGGCGCGAAACCATCCACCGCCTGTACGAACTGAAGCGCGACCTGACCCAGTTGCGGCTGGCGGTGTCGCCGCTGCAGGACCTGCTCAATCAGCTGCTGAATTTCCATGGGGCCATCGTTCGCGAGGAAGTGCACCTGTACCTGCGCGACGTGCACGACCACGTGGTGCGGGTCAACGAAGCCACCGACACCATGCGCGA
>JANYBA010000021.1 GCA_025360985.1 Gammaproteobacteria bacterium
CTGCGTGTGGCATTCCGGCGAATCGATCGGCTTCCGCAACGTGATCCTGCGGTTTCCTGCGCGCCGGCTGTCGGTGATCTTGCTCAGCAATCGCAATTCGCCAGAGCCGTATGCGACCGCGATGGCGATGGCTAGCTTCTGATTCCCTCACACCCATGAGCCCGACAATCTTTCGCGAAGGCGGCTTCCGCTTCTACTTCTTCTCGCGCGAAGAGCCAAGGATGCACGTCCATGTTCACTGCGCCGATGGCGAAGCCAAGTTCTGGCTTGAGCCTGCGATCGAATTGGCGCAGACTTCCGGTATGAACGACCGACTGGTTCGGGCGGCTCTCTTACTGGTGCAGGCGCATGAGCACGAAATCCGAAATGCATGGCAGCAGCACTTCGGGACCTGAGGTCACGAACGTGTCACAGCACGGGCTCTGGCTGCTGCTGGAGCACGAGGAGTTGTTCGTGTCGTTCGAGTCGTTCCCGTGGTTCCGCGAGGCGCCTATCGGCAAGCTGCTGCATGTAGAACAGCCTTCTGCGCAGCACCTCTACTGGCCCGAATTGGACATCGACCTGTCTGTCGACTCCATTCGCCATCCGGGGCGCTATCCGCTGGTATCGCGAGCGAGTTGATTGCTTGGTGAAGCCGAGGCCTGACGCGGCTTGACTCAGCCGCCTTGGTACAAGCGCGGGATCCGCTCGTTGAGGCCAGTGAGTATTTCGTAGGGAATGGTGCCCGCCGCGACCGCGACGTCTTCGACGGAGATGGCTTCACCGTTCTGGCGGCCGATCAGCACGACTTCGTCTTCGTTGAATGCGGTGCCGTCGGGGCCGAGGTCGACCATGAACTGGTCCATGCACACCCGGCCGACCATGGGATGGCGCTGGCCGTGGATCAGCACGGCGCCGCGAGAGGACAGCGCCCGCGGCCAGCCGTCGCCGTAGCCGATCGGGATCGTGACCACGCGGCTGTCCTGCGTCGGCGCCCAGGTCGCGCCGTAGCTGACCGGGTTGCCAGCCTTGACGACTTTGAAGTAAACGACCTGCGAGAGCAGCGACAAGGCGGGTTTCAGGTCCAGCGTGCGCCGGGCGGCCGGTTCGGGCAGCACGCCGTACAGGGCGATGCCGGGTCGCACCATGTCGAGCCAGCTGCCCGGGTGGTGCAGCACGCCGCCGGAATTGGCGATATGGCGCATCGGCATCGGCGCGCCGATCCGCTCGAAATGGGCGCAGGCATCCAGAAAGCGCTCCAGCTGCTGCGCCGTCATCGGCGAGTCCGGATCGTCGGCGCAGGCAAGGTGCGAGTAGATGCCCTTGATCGTGCACCAGCGCGACCGGCAGGCCGCCTCGATGAAAGGGCCACAGGAATAGCTATGCACGCCGATCCGTTCCATCCCCGTGTCGATTTTGAGGTGGACCACGGCCTTGCGGCCGAGCGCCTCGGCGGCGGATTCGACCTGGCGCAGCTTGGCCAGCGACGACACGGTGATCTCGAGGTCGTGGCCGATGTATTGGGCGACTTGCGGGCCGAACATCCCGCCCAGCACCAGGATCGGTACGGTCACCCCGGCCTCGCGCAGGGCGATTCCCTCCTCGACGAAGGCGACGCCGAGCTGGTCAGCGCCTTGCGCCTGCAGGTGCCGCGCCACCGGCAAGAGCCCGTGGCCGTAGGCGTTGGCCTTGACGATCGCCATCACTGGCACGCCGACCCGGTCGCGGATTTCGCGCAGGTTGTGCGAAATCGCGTCGAGGTCGACGCGGATGCGGGTAGGGCGCTGGCTGACCGGATCGCTCACCCCCGGCATTGTAGGGCCGGGCCGCCCGGACCGGCCAATCCCGCTGCCATTCATCATCGATGCCTGCTGTGCCACAATTCCGGCATGCCTGCCAATCGATCGGCCATTCGTCGCGACAACGAGCCCCGCTGATGCCGACCGCACTCGTCTGGTTCCGGCGTGACCTGCGATTGGCCGACAACCCGGCCCTGAGCGCCGCGCTCGACCGCGGCTACGCGCCGATCCCGGTCTATATCCACGCCCCCGACGAAGAAGCGCCCTGGTCGCCCGGCGCCGCGTCGCAAACCTGGCTGCATCGCTCGCTGGCGGCGCTCGACGCCAACCTGCGCCGGCTCGGCTCGCGGCTGGTGTATCGCCGCGGCGAGAGTTTCACCGAGCTCGAACAGATGCTGATGGAAACCGGCGCCGAGGCGGTGTTCTGGAACCGCCTGTACGAACCATCGGTGATCGCCCGCGACCAACGGGTGAAGACCACGCTCAAGGCCTGCGGCGTCCGCGTCGAGAGCTTCAACAGCGCGCTGCTGGTCGAGCCCTGGACGGTAGCCACCGGATCCGGCGAACCCTATCGTGTGTTTACGCCGTTCTGGAAGACCGCGTCGCGCAGTACCGAATCGGTCGCGCCCGAGCCGGCGCCGGAGCGCCTGCCGCCCGTGCCCGAGGCGCTGGCGTCTTTGGAACTGGACTCGCTCGGCTTGCTCCCGACCGCGCCGACGCCGCGCTGGGACGAGCATTTCTGGGAACACTGGCAGCCCGGCGAAGCCGGCGCCGCCGAGGCGCTGGACGTTTTCGTCGACGGCGCCGCCGATGGCTACAAGATCCAGCGCAACCTGCCGGATCGCACCGGCACGTCGAAACTGTCGCCGCACCTGCACTTCGGCGAAATCTCGCCGCAGCAGATCGTCGCGCGCTTGCGTCGCGAGCCCTGGCCGGCGCGGGTGGCGCCAGACGTCGAGCATTTCCTCGGCGAGCTCGGCTGGCGCGAGTTCTCGCACCACTTGCTGTTCCATTTTCCGCACACCGCCAACCGCAACCTCAATCCGCGCTTCCAGGAATTCCGCTGGGAAGAAGTCGACCCGGCGCGACTCGAGGCCTGGCAGCAGGGCCGCACCGGTGTACCGATCGTCGATGCCGGCATGCGCGAACTCTGGCAGACCGGCTGGATGCACAACCGCGTGCGCATGATCGTCGCCAGTTTCCTTTGCAAGAACTTGCGCTACCACTGGCTGCACGGTGCGCGCTGGTTCTGGGACACGCTGGTCGACGCCGACCTTGCGAACAATACCCAAGGCTGGCAATGGACCGCCGGCACCGGCGCCGATGCCGCGCCCTATTTCCGCATCTTCAATCCGGTAGTGCAGGCGCAACGGTTCGACCCGCAGGGCAACTACCTCAAGCGCTGGCTGCCGGAATTGGCGCAGGTGCCACTGCCGGCCTTGTTCGCGCCGTGGGAACATCCCGATGTCGTGCCTGGTCTCAAGCTCGACTACCCGGCGCAGCCGGTCATCGACCTGAAATCCAGTCGCGCTGCTGCGCTATCGGCCTATTCGGGACCAAAGCCGATCGAGGTCGAAGCCGAGTGACGCCGTGCAAACCGGGCAGGGCCGGAGTAGGCTTCGGCCTGTAAAGCGAGGGTTTTTGCATGGCCGATGGAAGCGAACGTTCAATCTACCGCCACCGCTTGCCGGTGCGGATCATGCACTGGATCAATGTCGTCTGCCTGTTCGCGTTGCTGATGAGCGGTCTACAGATTTTCAACGCCCATCCCGCCTTGTACTGGGGCGAGTACTCGACTTTCGACAAGCCCTGGCTGGCGCTGACGGCCCAGCGCGCGGCCGATGGCCAGTTGCGCGGCGATACCCAGGTCGGTTCGCTGCACGTGACCACCACCGGCGTGCTCGGCGTGTCTGCCCATGCGATTACCGGCAGGCCCCAGGCACGCGGATTCCCGAGTTGGGCGACCATCCCCGCGTACCGGTCATTGGCCGAAGGCCGGCGCTGGCATTTCTTCTTCGCCTGGTTGTTCGTGATCAATGGCCTGGCCTACCTGCTTTGGTCCTGGCGCTCGCGACACATGGGACGCGACCTGTTGCCGACCGTCGCCGACTGGAAGGGCATGGGCCATTCGATCGTCGAACACCTGAAATTCAGGCACCCGACCGGCCAAGCGGCGACGCGCTACAACATCCTGCAGAAGCTCGCCTACCTCGCGGTTGTGCTGGCGCTCGGTCCGGGCGTCGTGCTGATGGGCATGGCGATGTCGCCGCATCTGGATTCGGTGCTGTCGTGGCTGGTGGACCTCGTTGGCGGCCGGCAATCGGCGCGCACCATCCATTTCCTGATCGCAATGGCCTTCGTCGGTTTCATCCTCGTCCATGTCTTCATGGTGCTGGTGACCGGACCGATCAACCAGGTCCGCGCGATGATCACCGGTCGCTACCGATACCACGACGATCCCCCGCCAGAATCCGTCCCGGCCGCCGCCAGCGGCGTGGAGCCCAGCCATGACTGACGAACAACGCCGTCGCTTCCTCACTCGTGCGCTCGCGGCCGGCGGCGCCGCGGCGCTGGCCGGTTGCAACAAGCTCAACGACAGCGCCGGCTTCAAGTCGCTGCTGGCCGGCGCCGATAAACCGACCGATGCTGCTTTCCACGCGCTGACGCCGGAAGACGCATTGGCGCGGGAATTCACCGAAGCGGACCTGTCGCCGGCGTTCAAGGCCAACGGCTCGACCAATCCGCAAACGCCGGAATACCTGGCGCTGATGGCGAGCAACTTCGCCGATTACCGGCTCAAGGTCGGTGGCCTGGTGGCGACGCCGCTGGCGCTGAGCCTGGAGCAACTGCGCGCGATGCCATCGCGAACGCAGATCACTCGCCACGACTGCGTCGAGGGCTGGAGCTGCATCGGCAAGTGGAAGGGCGTGCCGCTCGGCAAGGTCATCGACCTGGCCGGGCCGAAGCCGGAAGCGAAGTACGTGGTGTTCCGCTGCGCCGACGATTACGGCCAGAACGGCGGTCGTTATTACGAGAGCATTTACTTGCGCGAGGCCTACCATCCGCAGTCGATCCTCGCCTACGACATGAACGACGCGATCCTGCCGGTGCCGCACGGGGCGCCATTGCGCGTCCGGCTC
Source organism: Gammaproteobacteria bacterium (assembly GCA_025360985.1). Taxonomy (GTDB): domain Bacteria; phylum Pseudomonadota; class Gammaproteobacteria; order Xanthomonadales; family Xanthomonadaceae; genus Arenimonas. Next base: position 4,919 of record JANYBA010000021.1, read on the forward strand.
GAGCGCAAGCTCGGCTACAAGCAGGCGAAATACATCGTTGCCGTCGACCTCGTCGACAGCCTGGCTGGCATCGGCGCCGGCAACGGCGGTTACTGGGAGGATTCCGGCGGCTACATCTGGCACGGGGGCATTTGAAGCAATGGCAAAGAGCGCCAGCGTGAAGATCCAGCGCGAACCGATGTCGCGGGTGGACACGGCTTGGCTACGCATGGAGCGAGCCACCAACCTGATGATGATCACCGGCGTGATGATGTTCGAAACGCCGCTCGACATCCGCGAACTGCGCAAGCTGGTCGACCAGCGCTTCCTGGCCTATCCGCGTTTCCGCCAGAAGGCCGTGGACACGCCCGCCGGCGTCTGGTGGGAAACCGATCGCGACTTCGACCTCGACTGGCATATCCGCCTGACCGCGTTGCCCGGCCGCGCCGGCAAGAAGGAACTCGAGCGCTTGACCAGCCAGCTGGCATCGACGCCGCTGGACAAGACCAAACCGCTCTGGCAATTCCACCTGGTCGAGAAATACGGCGGTGGTTCGGCGTTGATTTCGCGCATCCATCACTGCTATGCCGATGGCATCGCCCTGGTGCAGGTGCTGCTGTCCCTGACCGACACCAGCGCCGAGCCCAAGCCGGCGGCGCGGCTGGAAAAAGTCTGGTTGAAGAAGGACCACGCGCCGGTGGCCAAGCGGGTTGGGCGCATTGATCGCTACGTCCAGATGGGTACCCAGTTCCTCGAGCGCGGCATGGACATGTACCGCGATCCGACCATGGCCGCGCTGATGGCCAACGAAGGCGTGGAGATCGCCCGCGAAGTCGGCCATGCGCTGGCGCTCGCCGACGACCCGCCGACCATCCTCAAGGGCCGATTGGGCGTGAGCAAGCGCGTGGCCTGGGCCGAACCGCTCGACCTGACCGAAGTGAAATCGGTGAGCCGCGCGCTGCGCTGCACGGTCAACGACATCCTGCTCGCCTCGGCCAGCGGCGCCCTGCGCAGCTACATGCTCGAACGCGGCGAGACCCTCAATGGCACGACCATTCGCGCCACCGTGCCGGTCAACCTGCGGCCGCTCGAGCACGCCAAGCAGCTCGGCAACCATTTCGGCCTGGTTTTCCTGGAGCTGCCGGTCGGCGAAGACAACCCGATGCGCCGGCTCGAGCGCGTGTCCGCCTCCATGCGCGTGCTCCGCAAGTCCCGGCAGGCGGTGGCGACCTTCGGAGCCCTCGCGGCGATCGGCATGGCGCCGGCGCCGTTGCAGGCCTTCGCGCTGGAGATGTTCAGCCGCAAGGCCACCGCGGTCGCGACCAACGTGCCGGGCCCGCAGATGCCGCTCTACCTCGGCGGCTGCCGGATCGACGACCTGATGTTCTGGGTGCCGCAGACCGGCTCGATCGGCATCGGCATCTCGATCATGAGCTACAACGGCGAGGTGCATTTCGGGTTGATTTCCGACGCCAAGCTGCTGCCCGACCCGGATTCTGTGATCCGGCGCTTCCAGCCGGAATTCGAGAAGATGCTGTATCTGGCGCTGATGGGCCCGTGGAAAGGCGAGCTCACCGCCGAGGACGCCGCCGCCCTGATGGCGGATACCTGAATCGTCGGCAACGTCGAGCGCATCTTCCGCCGGTGTCGTCGCCTCTTTTGGGGGACACCACGAAGGAGTTGAACCCATGAGTACCTGCGATATTCCCGGCCTGGGCCTGCGCGTCGCCCCGAATGCCGTACCCGATCCGATCGACGACCTCCAGCCTTCGGAAGACCACGGCGCAGCCGTGCTCGCCGGCGGCTGTTTCTGGTGCACCGAGGC
>JANYBA010000025.1 GCA_025360985.1 Gammaproteobacteria bacterium
CTGCGGTGCGCCATGTCAGCGCGCCCGTTGCAGGTCGTCGATCATCAGCTTGAGGAAGCGCGCGGCTTCGCCGCCGGTGGCGGCGCGATGGTCGAAGGTCAACGACAGCGGCATCACCCGGTGCGCCTCGATGCCGCCGAGCACCGGCACCACCGCGTGGTGCAGGCGGCCGGCACCGACGATGCACACGCACGGCGGCACCACCACGGGCGTGGCGTATTTGCCGGCGAACACGCCGAAATTCGACAGCATGATGGTGTAGCCGGTCAGGTCTTCCGGCGGCAGCGAACGATTCTTGACGCCGTCGCGCAGGCGATTGAGCTCGGCGCGCACTTCGTGGGCATCGAGGTGGTCGCAACCGCGCAGGGCCGGCACGAACAGGCCGTCGGCGGAATCCACCGCGATGCCGACGTCGACGCGCGCATGCCGGCGCAGCGTGCCTTCCTTGCCGTTGAACCAGGCGTTCATCGCCGGCTCGGCAGCGGCGGCGACGGCCAGCGCGCGGATCGTGCGCGCCATGATGTCCTCGCCCGGCGCCCAGGCGTGCAGGTCGGCGTCGTCCATCAGCGTGGTCGGCACCACTTCGGCGTGGGCCGCGCTCATGGTGCGGATCATGTTGCGGCGGACGCCGCGGATGGGTTCGTCGCTGTCTAGTTTGGCATCGGCGGGAGGAGATCTTGTGGGAGGGGCTTTAGCCCCGACAGTCGCGGCTGAAGCCGCTTCCACAAAAGCAGGTGCCGCCTTCGCGGAAGAGGGGAGCGGTTTCGCGCTGCCACTTGCTGCGGCTTGCTTCACGTCGGTCATCGTGACCACGCCGTCGGCTCCAGTTGGCGCGACGCGCGACAAGTCCACGCCGAGCTTCTTCGCCAGCGCGCGCACCGCCGGCATTGCCTTCACGCCGCCGATCGCGACGGCCTGTTCGCTGCGCACGGTGTCGGAACTCTGCATCGCGCCGACCACGGTGCCGGCATCCGCTTTGCTCCCCTCTCCCGCGGGCGGGAGAGGGGCTGGGGGTGAGGGTGTCGCCGCTGGCACAGGCGCCGCATGATGATGACCGGTGTCCTGGGCGTCAGCGCGTTGCGGCAGGCTCGGATCGATCTCGAATTCCGCCAGCCAGCTGCCGGTGATCATGACGTCGCCGGCGCGGCCGGCGAGCTTGAGCACCTTGCCCGAATATGGCGACGGCACTTCGACCACGGCCTTGGCGGTTTCCATCGAGATCAGCGGCTCGTCGAGGCGGATGGTGTCGCCGACCTTGACATGCCATTCGACGATCTCCGCGTCGGGCAGGCCTTCGCCGAGGTCGGGCAACAGGAACAGTTTTGTCTCGCTCATTGGCATGTCCTCAGCTATGCGCCAGCGTGCGCTTGGCCGCGGCGACGATCTTCTCGACGCTGGGCAGGTACTTCATTTCCAGGCGGAACAGCGGGATGTGGGTGTCGTAGCCGGTGACGCGCTCGACCGGCGCGACCAGGTCGAACATCGATTCCTCGGCGAGGCGGGCGGCGATCTCGGCGCCGAAGCCGGCGGTGCGCGGCGCTTCGTGCACGATCACGCAACGACCGGTCTTGGCGACCGATTCGCGGATGGTGTCGAAATCCAGCGGCGTCAGCGTGGCGACGTCGATCACCTCGGCGCTGATGCCGTCTTTCGCCAGCGCCTCGGCGGCTTCCAGCGTTTCCTTCAGCTGCGCGCCCCAGGTCACCATCGTGAGGTCGGTGCCGTCGCGCAGAACGAAGCAGACGTCCAGCGGGAGGGCTTCGCCATCGTCGGGCACCGATTCCTTGTACTGACGGTAGATGCGCTTGGGCTCGAAGAAGATTACCGGGTCGGGATCGCGGATCGCCGCCAGCAGCAGGCCGTAGGCGCGCTGCGGCGAACTCGGCAAAACCACGCGCAGGCCCGGCACGTTGGTGAAGATGGCTTCGTTGGCCTCGGAATGGTGTTCGGGTGCGCGGATGCCGCCGCCCCAGGGCACGCGCAGCACCATCGGGCAGGTCAGGCGGCCGCGGGTGCGATGGCGCATGCGCGCGGCATGGCAGACGATGTGGTCGACCATGGGATACATGAAGCCGTCGAACTGCGCTTCGGCCACCGGCTTCATGCCTTGCGCAGCGAGGCCGACGGTCAGGCCGGCGATCGTGGTTTCGTCGAGCGGCGTGTCGAGCACGCGATTCGAACCGAACGCCTGTTGCAACCCGGCGGTGGCGCGGAACACGCCGCCGTTGACGCCAACATCCTCGCCGAGCACGACCACGCTGTCGTCGTGCTTCATTTCCCAAGCCAGCGCCTGGGTGATCGCCTCGATCAAGGTAATGGCGGCAACGCGCTTGTCAGTCATGGTGCTGGTCCCACTTCAGGGCGTCGGCGCGTTGCGCGGCGAGGTCGTGCGGCAATTCGGCGTAGAGGAAATCGAACATGGTCTCGACCGGTTGCGTCCGTGTTTCCAGGTAGGCATCGATCTCGACGTCGGCGAGGCGGTTGCACTCGTCCTTCCAGTCGGCCTCTTCCTTGGGGCTCCACGAGGCTTCATTGGTCAGGAATTCGCGCAGGCGCAGGAACGGCTCGCGTTCCCAGGCGGCTTTGACTTCCTCGTCCGGGCGATAGCGGCGGGCGTCGTCGGCGGTGGTGTGGTCGGACAATCGGTAAGTGACGAATTCGATGCAGCTGCCGCCGTGGCCGTGGCGCGCGCGCATGATCGCCTGGTCCATCGCGGCGCGCACGGCGATGATGTCGTTGCCGTCCACCTGCAGGCATTCCAGGCCGCCGGCCAGGCCCTTCTGCGCCAGCGTCTTGGCGCCGGTCTGGGCGCTGCGCGGCACCGAAATCGCCCAGCCGTTGTTGATGATGCATTGCACGAAGGGCAGGGTGTAGGCGCCGGCGGCGTTCATCGCCGCGTAGGTGTCGGTCTTGGACGAACCGCCGTCGCCAACGCAGCACACCGCCACCCGCGGTTCGCCGCGCAGCTTGAACGCCAGCGCCGCGCCGGCGGCGTGCAGGTTCTGGGTGCCGATCGGCACGCACCAGGAAAAATCGTGCGGCGGACCGGAGAAATCGTTGCCGCGTTCGTCGCCGCCCCAGTACATCAGCACTTCCCGCGGCTTGACCCCGCGCACGAACTGCGCGCCGTATTCGCGATAGGAAGGCGCGAACACGTCGTCGTAGGCCATGGCGCTGCCGATGCCGACGTGGGTCGCCTCGTGGCCCAGGCAGCTGGCGTAGGTGCCGAGCTTGCCGGTGCGCTGCAGGGCGATCGCCTTGGTGTCGAAAGCGCGGACCTTGAGCATTTCGCGGAACAGCCCGACCAGGGTCTTGCCGTCGCGGGCGAACTCGGGGAGGTCGTCGCGGACCAAGCGTCCGTCGGTCCCGAGGTACTGCAGGTATTCGATTTCAAAGCTTGCGACTGTCGTCATGCGCCGCCCTCCCAGGCAGGTCCGTCCTAGTGTAACGTGAAGCCGCCAGACCCCCGACCACGACCCGCACGATGAGCCCCACCGACAACCAGCGCCCGCTCGAGCAGGGCATCACCACCGACCTGCGCGACCGCCTCAGCTACAGCGGCTA
>JANYBA010000108.1 GCA_025360985.1 Gammaproteobacteria bacterium
GGCGCGGGCCGCCCGCGTCCTTGACGATTTCGTAGACGCCGGCCGGGCAAAAGCGCGTGCACGGGTTGCCGTATTCGCTGGCGCAGGTGGTGATGCAGATGTCGGTGTCGGACACGCGCAGGTGCACCGGCTGGTCTTCGTCGTGCTCGGTGGCGGCGAAGTAGACGCCGGCCAGGCGGTCGCGCGGCGGCAGCGTGCGTTCGACGTAATCGCGTCTCGGCTTTTCGGCGACGTCGAGTTTCTGTAGCGAGGAATAGTCGGCCGAAACCGCCATCGTCCAGGGCGAGAGCCCCGCGGTGATCGTTTCCCAACCGGAATTGAGCAGGCCGAACAGGCGGCCCTTCTTGAAGCCGGGCTTGAAGTTGCGCACTTTCTTCAATTCGGCCATCACCACCGAGCCGCGCAATTTCGCGTCCCAACCTTCAGGCTTGCCGTGCGCGGCGATATGTTCGGCGGCCAGCATGCCCGAGCGCATGGCCTGGTGCGTGCCCTTGATCTTGGGCACGTTGAGCAGGCCGGCGCCGTCGCCGATCAACAAGGCGCCGGGCATCTCGAGCTTGGGCAGCGACTGGTAGCCGCCGGTGACGATGGCGCGCGCGCCTGCGGAGAGGATGGTGCCGCCTTCGAGCAACGGCTTCACGCTCGGGTGGTTCTTCCACTGCTGGAAAGCTTCGTAGGGCTGGTAATCGGGGTCGCGGTAATCGAGGCCGGAGACGTAGCCGAGCGCGATGCGGTCCTTGTCCAGGTGGTAGAGGAAGCTGCCGCCGTAGGTTTTCGGATCGGCCGGCCAGCCCATGCTGTGGACGATCTTGCCGGGTTCGCAGACGCCGGACCGGACCTGCCAGAGTTCCTTGATGCCGATCGAATAGCTCTGCGGATCGGCGTCGCGGTCGAGGTCGTACTTGCGCACGAGGTCTTTCGTCAAATGTCCGCGCGCGCCTTCGGCCAGTACGGTGATCTTCGCCTTGATGTCGATGCCCTGCGTGTAGCCGGGCTTGTGCGAACCGTCCTTGGCCACGCCCATGTCGCCGATGCGCACGCCGCAGACGGCGCGGTGTTCGTCGAACAGCGGCTCGGCGGCGGCAAAGCCCGGGTAGATTTCCACGCCCAGGGCCTCGGCCTGCGGCGCCAGCCAGGCGCACATGGCGCCCAAGGACACGATGAAATTGCCGTGGTTGTTCATCTGCGGCGGCACGATCGGCAGCTTCCAGCCGCCGGTCTTGCTCAGGAACCAGAATTCGTCCTTGCCGGCCGGCACGCAGATCGGTGGCGGCGACTTGCGCCACCCGGGCAGCAGCTCGTCGAGCGGACCGGGTTCGATCACCGCGCCGGACAGGACATGCGCGCCGATCGCCGACGCTTTCTCGATGACGCAGACACTGAGCTCCGGCTTGAGTTGCTTGAGGCGGATCGCGAACGCCAGCCCGGCTGGACCGGCGCCGACGGCAACAACGTCGTACTCCATCACATCGCGTTCGCTCACTTGGCCGGACCCTGCCCCGTGGCGAGCGTCCAGCCGACAACTTCCGCTGTGGATTGAGATAGCGCTGCTTCGAACGCGGCGACGACCGCCGGGACCTTCTCGCTGCTGGCGGCGACTTCGGCGCGGAAGCTGCGTGTGGCGATGACCTTCGCGCCCGGCCCGCCGAGCAGTTTGGCCTGCAATTCGATGACGACTTTGGGTGGTTGTTTGGGCTGGTCGTAGACGGCTTCGAAGCGGCGCAGTTCCATCACCAGGATGACGTCGCCGTGGATGCCGCTGGACGGACGCCCGACCGACGCGAGCTTGCCGGAGTCCTCGAAGGCTTGCACCAACGCGCTTTGCACGAGGTCCGGCGCCGGATCGGACCAGACCGCGCCCTGGTACACCTGCAGCGTGTTCGGCTGGACGCGCACGGCGATCCGCACCGAGTCGAGCGCGTCGCTGGCCAGGGGCTTGGTCACGACCAGCGACCAGCTCGCGGTCGGCCAGTCGGGCCTGGCTTCGACGTGCAGTTGCGGCGAATACAGGGTGACGGTCTTTGAATCGCCGAACGAACAGGCGCTGAGCAGGCTCGCGATCGCCATCGCGATCACCGGGAGGACGAGGCGACGGCCGTGGGTCGGGGCGGAGATCATGGCTTGAATTCCTCTGGTTTGCCGTGGCCGAGCACGAAGCCCGCGGGGCTGTTCTCGAGCCGGGTGCTCAAGCGGTTGAGGTCGCGGATCAGATGACGCAGGTCGTCCAGCGCCGGTCCGACCTGGCTCAGGCCCTGGTTGCTGAACTCGGCCAGGGAAGCGTGGTTCTCGCTCACCAGCTGGTCGGCGTTGCCGGTCAGGGATTCGATGTGGGTCAAAGACTTGTCGAGCTTGGCGACCAGTGTCGGCAGTTGGTTCATCAAGCCGGCGTCGAGCTTGCCCATGACCTGATCGGTGTGCGCCAACACGCTGTCGAGGCGCGCGGTCGCCGAACGGGCGTTCTTGAGCAGCTCGCCGATGTCGGCCTTCTGGCTGGCGACGGTCCCGGTAATGGTTTCCAGGTGGTCGAGGGTCAGGGTGATGCGGTGGATGTTGTCGTCGCTGAGCATGCGATTGAGGTGCAGCAGGATGTCGGTCGCGGTGGTGGCGATGTCGGCGGTCGAATTGAGTAACTTGGACAGGGCCGATTCCTTGGCCTCGATCACCGCCACTTTCTGCCCTTCCTTCGGCACCAGCGGCTCGGCATTGGGCGTGCCGCCGCTGAGCTGGATTTGCAGCACGCCGGTCAGCCCGATGATGGCCAGCTTGGCTTGGGTATCGGTCTTGACCGGGGTCCCCGACCCGACCCGGATGCGCACGATGACGCGGTTCGGGTCTTTTTCGTCGAGCCTGAGGTCGAGCACTTCACCGACGGCGATGCCGTTGTACTGGACGATGCCGCCCTTGGTCAGGCCGGTGACCGCCTCGTGGAAGACGACGTCGTACTCGGTGTAGTTCTTGTCCGAGGAATATTTCGCCGCCCACAGCGCGAACAGCACCGCCAGCGTGGCGACGATGAGGGTGAACAGGCCGATCAGGACATGGTTGGCACGCGTTTCCATCAGACGTTCTCCTGCGCGGAATGTGTTGCCTTGGCGCCCTGGGCGGCCCGTCCGCGCGGGCCATGGAAGTATTCCTGCACCCAGGGATGGTCGAACTTCTCGACTTCGGCCAGCGGCGCGTTGATCAGCACCCGGCGGTCGGCGATGACCGCGACCCGGTCGCAGATGGTGTACAGGGTATCGAGGTCGTGGGTGATCAGGAACACGGTCAAGCCCAGCGACTGCTGCAGCGTGCGGATCAATTCGTCAAAGGCCGCGGCGCCGATCGGGTCGAGGCCGGCGGTCGGTTCATCGAGGAACAGCAGCGGCGGATCCAGGGCCAGCGCACGGGCCAGCGCCGCGCGCTTGCGCATGCCGCCGGACAATTGCGAGGGCGTCTTGCCGGCGGCGTTGTCGGGCAGGCCGGACAGGCGGATCTTCAGGATCGCCAGGTCGGCCACCAGGTCCGGCGGCAGCTGCTTGTGATGTTCGAGCAAGGGCACGGCGACGTTCTCGGCCACGGTCAGCGAGGAAAACAGCGCGCCGTTCTGGTAGAGCACGCCGGTATTGCGTTCCACCGCCAGCCGCGCCTGCCGGTCCTCGGACAGCGCGTTCACGCCGAGCACTTCGATGCTGCCGGCCTGGGGCCGGCGCAGGTTGAGGATGGCGCGCATCAGCACGGATTTGCCGGTGCCCGAGCCGCCGACCACGCCGACGATCTCGCCGCGGCGCACGTCGATGTCGAGGTTCTCGTGCACGACCTGTTCACCGAAGGAGTTGCGCAGGCCGCGCACGCGGATCGCCAGCGATTCCTCCTCGCCACGTTCGGGCGGCGACCGGTTCACTGGTGTGATCACCAATCCATCTCCATGAAGAACATCGCCGCCAGCGCGTCGAGCAGGATCACCAGCGAAATCGTCTGCACCACGCTCGAGGTCGTGCGCTCGCCGACCGATTCGGCCGTGCCCTGCACTTGGAAGCCCTCCAGGCAGCCGATCAGGGCGATCACGACGGCGAAGATTGGCGCCTTCGACAGGCCGACCCAGAAATGCCGGATCTCGATGGTGTCGTGGATGCGGGTGACGAACATTTCCGGCGAAATGCCCAGGTTGGTCGCGCCGACCACCAGGCCGCCGAACAGGCCGGAGATCATCGCCAGGAAAGTCAGCAGGGGCAGCATCACCACCAATGCGGTCAGGCGCGGCAGCACCAGCAACTCGATCGGATCCAGGCCCAAGGTTCGGATCGCATCTATTTCCTCGCCGCTCTGCATCGCGCCGATCTGGGCGGTGAAGGCGCTGGCGGTGCGGCCGGCGAGCAGGATGGCGGTCAGCAGCACGGCGAATTCCCGCAGGAAGGAAATACTGACCAGTTCGACCACGAACACTTCCGCGCCGAATTCGCGCAGCACCGTCGCGCCGAGGAAGGCGACGACCGCGCCGACCATGAAGCTGAGCAGGATCACCAGGGGCACGGCGTCGAGGCCGACCTGCTCCATGTGGTGGACGGTCGCGGTCCAGCGGATCCGGCGCGGGCGCAACAGGGTGGCGATGCCGGTCTGCAGGGCCAGGCCGCCGAAGCCGACTAGCGCCAGGATCTCCTTGGCGTAGTCCTCCACGGTAAAGCCGAGTCGCTCGAGCATGCGCCGGAAGCCGAAGTCCTTCTGCTTGTCGCGCGCCGGCACTTCGCAGACCAGGCGCACCGCTTCCCGCAACTTCAGGTGCACGTCCTTGACCTCGACCGTGGACAGGCCGAGCCCGGTACGCGTGGCGTAGCGCGACAGCAGCATGGCGCCGGTGGAGTCGAGCCGGCTGATGTCGCGGCCGTCGATGTCGCGGGCGCGTTCCGGCGCGCGTTCGATCAGGGCCAGGATCTGGCTGGCGTTGGCCAGCGTCCAGTCGCCGGTGGCGCGCAGGATGTCCGGCTCGCGCGGGCTGGGGGCCATGTTGGGAGGGTTGTCCACAGCGGACAGCATGCAGGAAACGCCGGCCCGGGTCAGCCCCCGCGGCAACGCGGCCGCCAGCCGGTTCACACGGACAATTCATGCCATCCTTTCGCCATGACCACCGATCGCCTCGCCGAAAACACCCCGGCACTCGTCGACATCGACTTCGTGGTCGAACTGGCGCAGCGCCTGCACACCTACGGCGCGTCGTCCCAGCGACTGGAAGGGGCGGTCACCCAGGTGGCGCGCCGGCTCGGCCTCGACACCGAAATCTGGTCGAACCCGACCGGCATGATCCTGAGCTTTCCCGACCGCGAACGCGGCGCGCCGCACAGCATCACCCGGGTGATCCGGCTGGCGCCGGGTGACACCAACCTGGGCCGCCTGGCGGCCACCGATGCCATCGCCGAAGACGTGATGGCCGGCCGCCGCGACATCGCCTCGGGCCTGGCCGCGATCCGCGCGCTCGACCGGCCGCCGCGCCGGTTCGCCAAGGCCTTGGCGATCTTCAGTTTCGGGCTGTCTTCGGCCTCGGTCGCGGGCCTGCTGCCGCACAGCGGTTGGGCCGACCTTGGCACCGCGGCGGTGCTGGGCATGATGATCGGCGCGCTGACCGTGTTCAGCGAAAAACGGCCGCGCTGGTCCGACGCGCACGAAGCGCTGGCGGCGTTCATCGCCACGTTTCTGGCGTCGGCAGTGGCGACGATATTGCCGATCTCGCTGCAGAGCGTGGTGATCGCGGCGCTGATCGTGCTGATGCCCGGCCTGAGCCTGACCACGGCGGTGGCCGAACTTGCCAGCCAGCAACTGACCTCTGGAACGACGCGTTTCGCCGGTGCGCTCACTGTCCTGCTCAAGCTGACTTTCGGCGCGGTCGCGGCCAGCCACGTGGTCGGACTATTGGGTTGGCAACCCGTCCCGAACGCCGGCTCGACGCTGCCGGACTGGATGCCCTGGCTGACCTTGCTGGCGGGCTCGTACGCGTTCGCGATCCTGTTCAAGGCCGCGCGCCGCGACATCCTGCTGGTGATGGCCTCGGTCTGGCTGGGCTACGCCGCCACGCGCTTCGCCGCGACCCTGCCGGGCGCCGAAAACAACGCCCTGCCGAGCGGCGTGTTCTTCGCCGGCATGGTGGTGACGGCGGTGTCGAACGCCTACGGTCGTTATTTCAATCGCCCGGGTTCGCTGGTGCGGGTGCCGGGCATCATCCTGCTGGTGCCGGGGAGCCTGGGCTTTCGCAGCTTCAACTTCGCCTTCGCCCACGACGTGATGCTCGGCCTGGACACCGCGTTCGCGGTGATCGCCGCGCTGATCGCGCTGGTCGCGGGAATTCTGGTTGGCAATCTGTTGGTCTCACCAAGACGAAATCTGTAGGAGCGCTCATGAGCGCGACGCTTTTTGAGGGCATCAGGCCCAAGGCTATTGGCTAGACTCCATTCCTGTTGGGCCGCCGACGGCGGCGCCATAATTGGTCTTGACATAGTCGGCGATTAGGGTCGTAACCCGCTCGAGCATTGCCTTGTCGGCGGCACCAAAAGTCCATGCACCGGCCATGCCACTCGCGTGCTGATAGAACTCGGGTTCGGCGATCACCGTGCCAGTGGCCTTATCCGTGAATTTCACTTTGATCAGCACGCGCGAGCTGCCGGCAAAGGCGCCGGCCCAAAAGCGCGCGCTGCCACCGATGAACTTGACCTTTTCGATTCGCGGCTCGATGAGTAGAACTCTTGGAACCTCGCTTCTCGCTGGTTCGGCGTTCTTGGCAGATACCCACTCATTCAATCGCCTGTCGAGGTCCGCCTGGGCGTCGACCATCGCATGTTCATTCGCCGCCTGGCCCGCGTACGGTTTGAGCAGGACAAATTTGGTCAGTTCGAATCGCTCGAACGCCGAAAATGGCTCACGTGGCGCAGGATTGGTGAGGCTTGAGGCTTCGATGCGTTCCGACGCATGGCCAGCGGTCGCTGCCAGCAGCAAGATGGCGGTCGCAGCGACACGGCAAAGAATCAATGGCAATTTCATGGCGGCTCCAGTTCATTTCGAAAAAAGCTCGAGGCCCGACCTGCATTCGGCCTTTCGGTGTTGGACAACGTTATCAGAAAAATCTCGCCCTTCGCCGCCATTCCCGTCGGCCTGCGCTCCAGGTGGGAAGGTCGCTATCATTGCGGAATCAAGGGCCCGTGTACGGCCTGGGTCAACACTAGCCGCACCCGCCAACGAAGCCCAACCGATGCCATGACTGGACGATTCCGAATTTGCGATTGGAGCGCGATCGCCCCCGGCCTCGACGACAAGCCGGCGTGGTTGGCATGGGCGCGGCAACCCTGGTTGCCGACCGGCGAAGCGGCGCCGGCACTGGCCGAAATGGCGCCGATGCAGCGACGGCGCGTCGAACGGCTGGGGCGGATGGCCCTGCAAGTCGCGTATTGGTGCCAGGGCGCGGCCGATTCCGCGTTGCCGCTGGTGTTCGCCTCGCGCCATGGCGATTTGGCCCGGACCTACGCGATGCTGCAGGAACTGGCGCGCGCGCAGCCCTTGTCGCCGACCCATTTTGGCTTGTCCACGCACAATGCGATCGCCGCGCAATACACGATCGCGCGGGCGTTGCCGGCGAACTACCTGGCCGTGTCGGCCGGCGCCTGCAGCGCCGAAGCGGCCGTGGTCGAAGCGCAGGGGCTGCTGGCCGACGGCGCCAGCGAGGTGCTTGTGGTCAATTACGACAGCGCGATTCCCGAGGACTACGCGCCGTTCGCGGACGAACCCGGCTGCGATTTCGCCTGGGCCTGGCGCATCGGAAAGGGCGAGGGCGACGCCGCGCCCGACGAGACCACGCTGAGCTTGGCGGCGGGGTTGGAAATCGCGCCGCCGACATCGCCGCCGATGCTTCCACACGGACTCGAGGTGTTGCGATTCATGCTGTCCGGCGACGCCCACCTCGGCTACGCCGATGCCGATCGGCAGTGGCACTGGCAACGCCATGTTTGAGCGGGTCAACCACGCTTGGCGAGTCTTCGCCACCGGACTGAGTTTCCTGAGTTTCGGCGTTGGCGGCGTGTTGCTGTGGCTGTTCGTATTCCCGCCCCTGGAAATTCTCGTGCGCGATCCGAAGCGACGCAGCCGCTACGCGCGGGCCATCATCAAGCGCAGCTTTGCCGGTCATATCGGCTTGATGCATCGATTGGGTGTGTTGACCTACGAGATCCGCGGCCTCGACCGGCTGCAACGCCCGGGCCTGCTGGTACTGGCCAACCACCCGACCCTGATCGACGTGGTGTTTCTGGTCTCGCTGATCCCGAACGCCGATTGCGTGGTGAAATCACGACTCGCGCACAATCCATTCACCCGCGGGCCGGTCCGGGCGACCGGCTACATCTGCAACGACAATGGCGCGGAATTGGTCAAGGACTGCATCAATTCCGTGCGTTCCGGCAAGAATCTGATCATCTTTCCCGAAGGCACCCGCTCCCCGCCATCTGGGCAAAGACACTTGCAGCGCGGGGCCGCCAATATCGCCATCAGGGGCGGGCTGGACGTGACGCCGGTGCTGATCCGATGCACGCCGCCGACCTTGGCAAAAGGGGGGAAGTGGTATCATGTTCCTTCACGCCGTTTTCACGTCCTGATCGAGGTTCGCGAGGACCTGCCGGTAGCGTCGTTCCTCGGAGGGGAATCCGAGGCGATCGCTTCGCGCCGGCTGACCGAATACCTGACTACCTATTTTGCCGGGGACTGAACGAGTGCAAGCGCTGGAAGAGGAAATCAAGGGACTGATCATCTCCACCATGTCCCTGGAAGACGTGCGCGCCGAA
>JANYBA010000109.1 GCA_025360985.1 Gammaproteobacteria bacterium
CGGCGAAGAAGACGCGATCGTTTCCGATGCGCTGAACCATGCCTCGATCATCGACGGCATCCGCCTGTGCAAGGCCAAGCGCTACCGCTACGGCAATTGCGACATGGCCGACCTCGAGAAACAGTTGCGCCTGGCCAGGGCCGACGGCGTACGCGACATCCTGATCAGCAGCGACGGCGTGTTCTCCATGGACGGTTCCATCGCCCCGCTCGACGAGATCACGCGGCTGGCGGACAAATACGGCGCGCTGGTCCATATCGACGAATGCCATGCCACCGGCTTCCTTGGCGCCACCGGCCGCGGCAGCGCCGAGGTCAAGGGGGTGCTGGACAAGATCGACATCTTCACCGGTACGCTCGGCAAGGCCCTGGGCGGCGCTCTCGGCGGCTTCACCACCGGCCGCAAGGCAGTGATCGAATTGTTGCGCCAGCGTTCGCGGCCCTACCTGTTCTCCAATTCGTTGCCGCCGCATGTCGTGGCTGCCGGCATCAAGGTGTTCGACATGCTGGCCTCGGCCGGCGACCTGCGCGAACGGCTGATGGCCAACACCCGCTACTTCCGTGCGCAGATGACCCAAGCCGGCTTCGACCTCAAGCCGGGCGAGCACCCGATCTGCCCGGTGATGCTGTACGACGCGCCACTGGCGCAGCAGTTCGCCTCCGGCCTGCTCGACGAGGGCATCTACGCCATCGGCTTCTTTTTCCCGGTCGTCGCCAAGGGCCAGGCGCGCATCCGCACCCAGATGAGCGCGGCGCATTCGCGCGAACACCTCGACCGCGCCATCGCGGCATTCACGAAGGTCGGTCGGCGCCTGGGCGTGCTAAAGAGCTGATTTCCGCGGCGGTCAACTCGCGCCACTGGCCTTTCGGCAGATCGCCGAGTGCGATCGCGCCGATCGCCACCCGCACCAGCCGCAGCACTGCGACGTCGAACGCCGCCAGCAGGCGGCGGATTTGCCGGTTGCGGCCTTCGACGAGCACGATTTCCAGCCAGGCGTTCTTGTCGCCCACGCGCAACAGGCGCGCTGACTTGGCCCGGAGGCGCTCGCCCTGTTGGACCACGCCGGCCGGCAGCGATCGCAGCAGTGCTTCATCGGGAATGGCATCGACCTGCACGTGGTAGGTCTTGTCGGGACCGGTCGCGGGATCGGTAACTCCGGCGGCCCAGGCCGGGTCATTGCAAAATAGCAGCAGGCCTTCGCTGGCCTTGTCCAGGCGGCCCACCGGCGCCAGCCACGGCAGATCGGCGCCATCGAAGCAGCGATAGACCGTGTCGCGGCCGTGTTCGTCGCGCGCGCTGGTCACCAGTCCGCGCGGCTTGTTGAGCGCCAGGAAGCGATAAGCAGCCGGCACGTCGTTGCCGCAGGCGACCGTATCCAGACCCATGCGTACGGGGAATTCCGGATCGCGCACGACCCGGCCGTTGACCATCACCCGGCCATCACGCACCCACTGCGCGGCCTGCGTGCGCGAGGCGAGGCCGAGCTTGGAGATCACCCGCGCGACGCCGTGGCGCGGCGGCGCATCGGATTTCGATTTGTCCTTGCCGTGCATCCGGCTAGGATCGCCCAGCGTAATGGTTGTGGCCAGCATTGATTAATGCTGGCCGATCGGTTCACCCTGCCATCACCGCCGCGCCCCGACCATGCCCGCCATGACCGAGTCCATCATTTCCGAGCAAGCATCATCGGCGCGACGGTGGTTGCCGTCCGTGTTGCGCTGGTTCGACACCGGGCAGCAGGCGCCAGTCGCGTCGGATCGGCTCGATCGCATCGACTGGCTGCGCGTCCTGCCTTTCATCGGCCTGCATCTTGCTTGCCTTGGCGTGCTCGTCGTCGGCGTGTCCTGGTTCGCGCTGGCGATGGCGTTCGCGCTTTACGCGGCGCGGATGTTCGCCATCACCGGTTTCTACCACCGGTATTTTTCCCACAAGGCGTTCAAGACGTCGCGAGCGCTGCAATTCCTGTTCGCCGTGGTCGGCGCCGCCAGCGTCCAGCGCGGGCCTTTGTGGTGGGCCGCGCACCACCGGCACCACCACCGCCACGCCGACACCGAGCACGACATCCACTCGCCCCGGCACGGTTTCTGGCGCAGCCACATGGGCTGGTTCCTGACGCCGCGCGGCTTCGGCACCAACGTCGATGCGATCAAGGACCTGGTCCGCTACCCGGAACTGCGCCTGCTCGATCGCTTCGACATCCTGGTGCCGGTGGTGCTGGCGGTCGCGCTGTTCCTGCTTGGCGGCTGGCTGTCGGTGCACGCTCCTGGCCTGCACACGACCGGCCCGCAATTGCTCGTTTGGGGTTTCTTCGTTTCGACCGTGGCGCTGTTCCACGTCACCGTCACCATCAACTCCTTGGCGCACCGCTGGGGCAGCCGGCGCTTCGCCACCCGCGACGACAGCCGCAACAACGGCCTGCTCGCGCTGCTGACCTTCGGCGAAGGCTGGCACAACAACCACCACCATTTCCCGGGTTCTGCGCGCCAGGGCGTGGTCTGGTGGGAAATCGACCTGACCTACTACCTGCTGCGACTGTTCGCCAGCGTCGGCCTGGTCTGGGACATGAAATCGGTGCCGCCGATGCTGCGGCGGCCATGAAGATCGCGGTCATCGGCAGCGGCATCGCCGGCCTGGGCGCGGCATGGCTGCTCGGCCGGAAACACGAGGTCGTGCTCTACGAACAGGACGATCGCCTCGGCGGCCACACCCACACGCATCGGGTCGTCCAGGCCGGCCGCGAATATGCCATCGACACCGGTTTCATCGTCCACAACCCGGCGAACTATCCGCTGCTGACGCGGTTGTTCGACGAACTCGGCGTCGAGTCCCAGGGCACCACCATGGGCTTTTCCGTGCAGGACGCGCGCAGCGGCCTCGAATATAACGCCACCAACCTCAATGCCATGTTCTGCCAGCGGCGCAACCTGGTTTCGCCGCGCTTCATCGGCATGGTCCGGGAGATCCTGCGCTTCTACCGCGAGTGCGGCGCCCTGCTGCAGGAATCCGGCGATGGCCCGGCGCTCGGCGCCTACCTGCGCGACAATGATTACTCGACACTGTTCATCGAAGACCACCTGGTTCCGATGGCTTCGGCGCTGTGGTCTTCGCCTTCGGCAACCATCCTGGAGTTTCCGGCGAAATACCTGGTCAGGTTCATGGACAACCACCACATGCTGCAAGTGGACCGTCGACCCGAGTGGCGGGTCGTCCGCGGCGGTTCGTCCGCTTACATCGCGGCAATGCAACGAAGCTGGCGAGTGACCACGCGCTTGTCGTCGCCCGTGCGGGCCATCTCCAGGGACGCCGATGGCGTGGTGGTTCGTTGCGCCTCTGGCGAGGACCGTTTCGACCAGGTCGTGCTCGCCTGCCACAGCGACCAGGCCCTGGCACTTCTGGCCGATGCCAGCATGGCCGAGCGCGACATCCTCGGTGCTATCCCCTACCAGGAAAACGAGACCGTGCTGCACACCGACGCGCGCATCCTGCCGCGCAATCGCCGCGCCTGGGCAGCCTGGAACGCCTTCGTGCCGGCGACGCCGGGCGCGACCTGCACGGTGAGCTATTGCATGAACCTGCTGCAATCGCTGCAGTCACCGGAACCGTTCGTGGTTTCGCTCAACCGCAGCGCCGACATCGCCGCCGACAAGGTGCTGGCGCGGATGCGTTACCAGCACCCGGTCTACTCGCACGCGAGCGTGTCGGCGCAAGCTCGGCGCACGGAAATCAGTGGCACGAACCGCATCTGGTTCGCGGGCGCTTATTGGGGATTTGGTTTCCACGAAGACGGCCTGCGCAGTGGCGTCGAAGTGGCGCGCGCGCTGGGAGCGCCGTGGTGACGACGGCTACGTTCAAGAGCGCCATCTACGAGGGCTGGGTCCGGCATCGTCGGTTCGCGCCCCAGGCGCACGAATTTCGCTACAAAGTATTCCAGCTCTACGTCGACCTCGCCGAGCTGGACGAATTGTTCCGCGGCCGTTGGTTCTGGTCGCGCGATCACGCCAACCTCGCCCAGTTCCGGCGCCGCGATTACTTCGGCGACCCTGGGATCCCGCTCGAACAGGCGGTGCGCGACCGCGTCGAAGTCGAGACCGGCCGCCGGCCCACCGGACCGATCCGCCTGCTGACCCACGGCCGCTATTTCGGCAAGACCATGAATCCGGTGAGTTTCTACTACGGCTTCCAGAACGATGGCGAAACGCTTGACTGGATCCTCGCCGAGATCACCAACACGCCCTGGGGCGAGCGCCATGCCTACCTGCTGACCGCGGACCAGGCCGAGCCGCATGGGCGCGCGCTGCATTGGCGATTCGAAAAGCAATTCCACGTCTCGCCCTTCATCGCCATGGACCGCCGCTATCACTGGGCCTTCACGCCGCCGGGAGCGGAGTTGCGCGCGCACATGGATGTCTTCGACGCTACCGGGCGCGAGTTTGACGCCACGCTGACGCTCGAACGGCGACCATGGTCCGCACGAGTCCTGGCCTCCTGCCTGTCCCGCTACCCGTTGCTCACCGCGAAGGTCGCGATCGGGATCTACTGGCAGGCGGCGCGGCTCTGGCTCAAGCGCGTTCCGTTCCAGCCGCACCCGAAAACCCTGCCGCCAACCTCCGTCCGGAGTCAGCCATGAACAGCCCCGCACAATCATTGAGCAGCGAACTCGCCGGCGGCGATGTCTACGGCGGGGTCGACCGCTTCTTGCGCGCGCGCTTGCTCGAACGCCTCGCCCGCCTGCGGGGGGGCACGGTGATCATTCATGATGGTCTTGGCAGCCAGCGCGTCGGCAGCGACGAAGGCAACGATCCGCTGCAGGTCGTGATCCGCGTGCACGCCCCGGCTTTCTATCGCGCCGCCGCCGGCAACGGCTCGGTCGGCGCGGGCGAGTCGTACATGGCGGGCGAATGGACCTGCGACGACCTGGTCGGGCTGGTGCGCCTGCTGGTGCGCAATCGCGACCTGCTCGACGGCATGGAAGGCGGACTGGCGAAACTTGCTGGCATCGCCATGAAGGGCTGGCACGCGCTGCGCCGCAATACCCGCCAGGGCAGCCGCCGGAACATTTCCGCGCACTACGACCTTGGAAACGAACTGTTCCGACTGTTCCTCGACGACGACATGATGTATTCGTCGGCGATCTTCGCCGACGCCAGTGACACGCTCGAGACCGCTTCCCGGCGCAAGCTGGACCGGATCTGCCAGAAGCTCGCGCTCAAGCCGAGCGACCACCTCGTCGAAATCGGCACCGGCTGGGGCGGCATGGCCATCCACGCCGCGCGCGAATACGGCTGCCGCGTCACCACGACGACGATCTCCAGGGAGCAGCACGAACTCGCCAGCCAACGCGTTGCCGAGGCTGGCTTGACCGATCGCATTACCTTGTTGCGCGAGGACTATCGCGACCTCTCTGGAAGCTTCGACAAACTGGTCTCGGTCGAGATGATCGAAGCGATCGGCCACCAGTATCTGGACACTTATTTCGAAAAATGCGCCTCATTGCTCAAGCCCGACGGCCTCGCCCTGGTCCAGGCCATCACCATCGAGGACCACCGCTACCAGCAGGCGCTGCGCTCGGTGGATTTCATCCGCCGCCACATCTTCCCGGGTAGCTTCATCCCGAGCGTGACCGCCATGACCGACGCGGCCGCGCGCGCCGGTGATCTGCGCCTGCTCAACCTGGAAGACATCGGCCCCAGCTACGCATTGACGCTGAACCATTGGCGCCGGCGCTTCCTGGCCAAGCTCGACCAGGTGCGCGCGCTCGGCTACGACGAACGCTTCGTGCGCATGTGGGAATTTTATCTTTGCTATTGCGAGGGCGGATTCATCGAACGCTCGATCAGCGATGTGCATTTGCTGTTCGCGTGCCCCGGCAATCGCCGCGAACAATTCCTGCCTGGCCTGGCGAACTGAGCGTATGTGGCCCCGGCTCGCCAACGCGGTGGGGTTCCAGCTCGTCTGGTTGTGCTGCGTCGCCGGCGCCGGCAGCGGCCGCGGTTGGGCAGGACCGCTGGCGGCATTGGCATTCGCGCTGCTCACGCTGGCGTTCGGCGGCTGCGCGCGCAGTGACCTGCGCTTGCTGGCGATGGTCTTGCCGATCGGTCTCGCTTTCGACAGCAGCCTGGCGGCGCTCGGATGGATCCACTACGCCCAGTCTTGGCCATCGGCGGACATCGCGCCGGCCTGGATCCTGGCGCTCTGGTCCGGCTTCGCGCTGACCTTGAACCATTCCCTCGCGTTCCTGAAACAGCGACCGGCGTTATCTGCCCTGCTCGGACTGGTGGGCGGGCCCATGGCCTACGTCGCCGCGGAACGGGCCTTCCACGCCGTGGAGTTGGCCGCGCCGCAGCTGCTCCCGCTGTTGGCCTTGGCCATCGGCTGGGCCGCGGCGATTCCCTTGTTGTTTCGCCTCGAATTGCTCGCCAGTGGCGTGCGCGCCCGGAGCGCAATCGCATGACGCCGATCCTGCAGCTTGGAATCGTCTGGTCGGTCTCGGCCCTGGCCATGGTCGTGGTTTGGGCGATTTCGATGCGAGTCAACAACATCGGCTACGTCGACGTGGCCTGGGCCGGACTGATGGCGATCGCCGCCCTGCTCGCCGGCGCCTTCGGCGGCGGATCGGAGCTGCCGCGAGCGCTGGTCGCGCTGTTCGGCGGCGTCTGGGGCACGCGCCTGTGCCTGCACCTGCTCGTTCGCGTTTTGCACGAAGCCGAGGACGGCCGCTACCAGAACCTGCGCGCCACCTGGGGCAGCGGCGCGGTGAAGTTCTTCGTCTTCTTCCAGTTGCAGGCACTGGTGGTGGCCTTGTTCTCCCTGCCTTTTATCGCCGCTGCGAGCCGCCACGACAATCGCCTGGACGTGTTCGCGCTGGCGGCGATCGCGGTCTGGTTGCTGGCGGTCGGCGGCGAAAGCCTGGCCGACCGGCAATTGGCGACGTTCCGCAAGGACTCGACAAACAGGGGAAAAACCTGCCGCGAGGGGCTGTGGGCGTGGTCCCGCCATCCCAACTATTTTTTCGAATGGTTGCACTGGTTCGCCTACGCGCTGCTGGCGTTCGCCACCCCATGGTTCTGGGTGAGCCTGATCGGACCGGTGCTGATGTTCGCCTTCCTCTACCGCGTTAGCGGCATCCCCTGGACCGAGGCGCAGTCGTTGCGCTCGCGCGGCGACGATTACCGGCGCTACCAGGCTGAAGTGAGCGCCTTCTTCCCCATGCCGCCGCGCCTAACTTGAATCATTGGAGCCCCAGATGTCCCTGATTGATCTTTGCGAGCGTGGGCTGGTGCCCGATGCGCTCGTCCGCCTCGGCATCCGCCGGCTGTGCCGCAAGCGCCTGCGCGACGAAGGCGCGTTCGACCTTGAGCAGGCCGACCGGCGCTTTCGCGAGTTGATCCTGGAACTTCGCAACAGCCCGATCGCCATCGAGACGGCCGCTGCCAACGAGCAACATTACGAGGTGCCGACGGCTTTCTTCCAGCATTGCCTGGGACGGCGCCTGAAGTATTCGAGCTGCTACTACCCGAAGGGCGACGAAACGCTCGACCAGGCCGAGTCGGCGATGCTCGAACTCTATGGCGAGCGCGCCGGGCTCGCCGACGGCCAAGCCATCCTGGGTTTTCAGTTTGTCGGCCTGGGCCAGACCAACGAAGGCAGAGACACCCTCCGCGCAATCAGCGCGATCGTCAGTGAATTTCAGCACGCAATGCATTTAGTGGAATAGTGTTAGATTCGTACAGTGCAGAGCAGTGGCAGCGGCAACACATCGAAAGGCGGCCGGCAACGGTCGCCTTTTTGCTGCCCGGTGGACGGCGGGTGACGCCAGTGATAAGATGTTGGTATG
>JANYBA010000382.1 GCA_025360985.1 Gammaproteobacteria bacterium
AAAGGGATCTGACCCCTTTTTCCACCCCTATTTCCGCGGAGCTCGCTGCCCCAGGCGAATACGAGTGCGTGAGCACCGAGGCGCAACTCTCGGCCTGGATCGCTCGCCTGCGCGCTGCCGACGAATTCGCCTTCGACAGCGAGACCGATTCGCTCGACCCGATGCGCGCCAACCTGGTCGGCCTGAGCTTTTGCATCGAGCCCCGGCAAGCCTGCTATATCCCGCTCGCCCACGACTATCCCGGCGTACCGACGCAGCTGCCACGCGCCGCGACGCTGGCGGCACTCAAATCCTTGCTTGAGGATTCGGGCAAGGCCAAGGTCGGCCAACACGGCAAGTACGACCTGCACATCCTGCGCCGCCATGGCGTCGAGGTCCGTGGCTATCGCGACGACACCATGCTCGAGTCGTTCGTGCTCGAGGCCGGCCTGCAGCGCCACGACATGGACTCGCTGGCCTTGCGTCACCTCGGCTACACGACCCTCAAGTACGAGGACGGCGCCGGCAAGGGTGCCCAGCAGATCCTGTTCTCGCAGGTCGCGCTCGACGACGCGACCAAGTACGCGGCTGAGGATGCCGACGTGACCTTGCGCCTGCACCGCGTGCTGTCGGAAAAGCTCGGCAGGTTTCCCGGCCTGGAGCGGGTCTATCGCGAGATCGAGATGCCGTTGGTGCCGGTGCTCGAGCGCATGGAGGCGAACGGGGTCAGCATCGACGTGGCCGAATTGCGCCGGCAAAGCGTTGATTTGTCGCAACGGATGCTCGCCGCGCAGCAACGCGCCACCGAACTGGCCGGGCGCACCTTCAACCTCGATTCGCCCAAGCAGATCGGCGCGCTCCTGTTCGAAGAGTTGAAATTGCCGGCTCTGGTCAAGACACCAACCGGCGCGCCCTCGACCAACGAAGAAGCGCTGGAGGCGATCGCCGACCAGCACGAACTGCCGCGCCTGATCCTCGATTACCGCGGCCTGGCCAAGCTGCGCAGCACCTACACGGACAAGCTGCCGGAGATGGTCAATCCGGTCACCGGCCGCGTCCACACCAGCTACCACCAGGCCGGCGCCGCCACCGGCCGCCTGAGTTCGAACGACCCCAACCTGCAGAACATCCCGATCCGCACCGAGGACGGCCGGCGCATCCGCCGCGCCTTCGTCGCGCCGCCGGGGCGCGTGCTGGTGGCCTGCGACTATTCGCAGATCGAGCTGAGGATCATGGCGCACCTGTCCGGAGACGCGGGGCTGCTCAAGGCCTTCGGCAGCGGTGAAGACGTGCACCGCGCGACGGCGGCGGAAGTATTCGGCGTGCCCTTGAAAGACGTGAGCGGCGACCAGCGCCGCGCCGCCAAGGCGATCAATTTCGGCCTCATGTACGGCATGAGCGCCTTCGGCCTCGCACGCCAGCTTGGCATCGGCCGCGGCGAGGCGCAGGACTACATCGCGCTCTACTTCGCGCGCTACCCGGGCGTGCGCGAGTACATGGACCGCACCCGCGCCCAGGCGCGCGAAGCCGGTTACGTCGAGACGCTGTTTGGTCGCCGGCTGACGCTGCAGGAAATCCATTCGCGCAACCAGGCCCAGCGCGCCGGCGCCGAGCGCGCGGCGATCAACGCGCCGATGCAGGGCACCGCCGCCGACATCATCAAGCGGGCGATGGTCGCGGTCGATGCCTGGCTGCAGCCGCACGCGGCCAAGGCGCTGATGCTGATGCAGGTCCACGACGAACTGGTGTTCGAGTGCGAAGCGGGCTTTGCCGACACCCTGGTCGCCAACGTACGCGCGCGCATGGAGTCAGCGGCGGAACTGCGGGTGCCGCTGGTGGTCGATGTTGGCAGCGGCGCCAACTGGAATGAAGCGCACTGACAGTCTTCACGCCGTCATAACGGTCTGGATCGGGCAGCTAAACGCAGCCTGAATGACGCCGGAAACCATGACTTATGGTTCACGAACTTCTCATGCCCGAGGGGGTCTACTAGCTGCGACGGATGCAATGTCCGCCGCGGATCGTCTCCCTCCCCTGAGAACGATCCACAGGAGCCAGCTCTCCCCAGCTGGCTCCAAACCCGGCCCCGCAAGCTTCCCCTGGCTTGCGGGGTTTTTTTATTTTCCGATCGGGATCAGGCCAGCCAATCGCGCGCCACGAGGTACTCGGCCAGGCGCGCTTCGGCGCTGCCGGCTTCCGGCTCGTAGCCGTATTCGAAGCGCACGCGCGGCGGCAGGCTCATCAGGATCGATTCGGTGCGCCCGCCCGATTGCAAGCCGAACGAGGTGCCGCGGTCCCAGACCAGGTTGAATTCGACGTAGCGGCCGCGCCGGTACAGCTGGAATTCGCGCTCGCGCTCCCCATGCGCCGTGGCCTTGCGGCGTTCGACAATCGGCACGTAGGCATCGAGGAAGCCATCGCCGACCGCGCGCTGGTAGGCGAAGCAGGGCTCGAAGCCGCCGTCGTTCAAGTCGTCGAAGAACAGCCCGCCGACGCCGCGCGCTTCGTTGCGGTGCTTGAGGAAGAAGTAGCGGTCGCACCAGGCCTTGTGTTCGGCGTAGCGCTGCGGGCCGAAGGGTTCGCACAGGTCGCGCGCGACGCCATGCCAGTGGCGCACGTCCTCGTCGAAAGGATAGAAGGGCGTGAGGTCGAAACCACCGCCGAACCACCAGATCGGCGCACGACCGACCGGCCGTGCTTCGAAGTAACGCACGTTGGCGTGCGCGGTCGGCACGTAGGGATTGCGCGGATGGATCACCAGCGACACGCCGAGCGCGCGCCAGGGCGCGCCGGCGAGTTCGGGCCGGTGCGCGGTCGCCGCCGCCGGCAGCGATTGCCCGCCGACATCGGAAAAGCCCACGCCGGCCTGTTCGAACACGGCGCCGTCCTTGAGCACACGGGTCCGTCCGCCACCGCCTTCCGGGCGCTCCCAGGCGTCCTCGCCGAACGCGGCGCCGCCGTCGGCGGCCGCCAGCTCGGCGCAGATCCGATCCTGCAGGCCAGCAAGATAGTCGTGGACGGCATCGAGCGAGGTCATCGGCAAGCCCTGGAAATCAGCGGGCATCATAGCCGCTGGGTCGGGCCGGAAACCCGCCGGTATAATCCCGGACAGCGATGACCCCCACTAACGCCACCGCCGCCCGCCTCCACGTGGACTCCGACGGCGACGGCGAGGCGCTCATCCGCTTCGAATTCGGCGCCCCCGGCCAGGATCCGCGCCGCGTGCCCTGCCCATCGCTGGCGGGACCGGCCACCGAGAGCTGGCATGCCGGCGCGATCGGCGAGAGCGCCGAAACCTGCGACGCCGCCTGGGCCCACGGCGAGCACTACGGCGTCTGCGCGCTGTCGGTGGCCGAAGTCGACGGCGACATCGAAAGCGCCGCCGCGAGCGCCTACCAGCGCCTGCTCACCTGCGTGCGCCCATCCGCGCATCCCTACCTGCTGCGAATCTGGAACTATTTCGGCGCGATCAACCAGGGCCACGACGACCAGGAACGCTATCGGCGCTTCTGCGTCGGCCGCGCCCGCGCAGTCGATGGCCTGTTCAACGACCCGCCGCCGGCGGCGACCGCGATCGGCACCGGCGACAGCGGCGCCACGCCGCGCGTGCAACTGATCGCGCTGTGCGCGAGCGCGCCAGCGATGGCGCTGGAGAATCCGCGGCAGACGCCGGCGTGGCGCTACCCGCGGGAGTACGGCCCGGTCTCGCCGGGCTTCTCGCGCGGCGCGGTGCTCGAGGCCAATAGCCGCGCACCGCGCCTGCTGGCGTCGGGAACGGCCAGCATCGTCGGCCACGTGTCGCAGCATGTCGGCGATACCGCCGCGCAATTGCGCGAAAGCCTGGCCAACCTCGCCGCCCTGCTCGAAGAAGGGCAGCGCCGCAGCGGCCACGCATTTGCTTTCGCCGGCTGCGAAACCCTGCGCGTCTACCTGCGCGAGCCGGGCGACCTCGGCGTCGCCCAGGCGGTGATCGCCGAGTCCGGAATGCCGCCGGGCCGGGTGATCTACCTGCGCGGCGATGTCTGCCGGCGCGAGCTCGACGTCGAGATCGAAGGCGTGTTCGCCGGCGCTGCGCCATGACCGCCGATCGCCTTCGCGCCATCATCCGCGGCTGGCGGGCCATCGCCCTGCTCGCGTTCGCCGGTCCGTCCCTGGCGACGCCCGCCGCGGCCGGGGCCGCGGGCCAGCCGCCGCAGCGATTGGTCCTGGCCATCGATGGCGTGCCTTACGACCTGTTCGCCGAACTGCAGCGCGAGGGCCACTTCGCCGCCTTCCGTCCGGCGGCAAGGATGGTCGCGCCCTTCCCGTCGCTGTCGGATGTCTCGTTCGCCGCCATCGGTGGCAGCGCGCCGCCGGCCGGATACCAGGTCATGCGTTTCGATCCGGACCGGAACAAGGTGGTCGGCAACACTCTGTTCTCGCTATCGAGCAAGGCCCACCCGAACATCCCCGCCGACTCCAGCGAGCACAACAGTTGGCACCGCATGATCGGCTACGTCGCCGCCTACCACGTCGCGACCTACGACCTGCACCGCATCGGCGCCGAGTTGCTGGCCAGCCAGAAGCCGACCTTCGTCGCCTACCTCGAACAAAGCGACGCGGTCATGCACGTCGAGGGCCGCGCCGGCGGCACCCGCCTGTTGCTCGAACTCGACCGCTTCCTGCAGCAGTTGCAAACCGAGGTGCGCGCGCGCAGCGGCCGCGGCCTGATGGTGGACATCGTCTCCGACCACGGTTCGACCATGCAGCGCGGCCGCAACGTGGCGATCGAGTCGGAGCTGCGCCGCTGCGGCAACGAGCGCCGATCGCGCATCGACAACGACCGCCAGGTCGCTTTTTCCTACGCCGGCATCATCGGCGCGGTGGCGATCACCGCGCGCCCGGCGCAGGTGGATCCGGTCGCGGCCTGCCTCGCGCCCGTCGATGGCGTCGACCTGGTCGCCGTCGACCACGGCGACCACGTGCTGGTGCTGGCCGGAGCCGACGCCGCGGAAGTGCGGCTCGCGCCGGGGCCGGAAGAGGCCTACCTGTACCGGGCGTTGCACGGCGACCCGCTGGGCCTGGCCGCCGGCCGAACGGGCGAGCGGCGCCTGGTCGAACGCGAGCTGTTCCGCGCCACGATCGACGCGCCCCGCCCCGATCCCTTGCGCCGGCTGTGGCGCGCCTTCCACGGCGCGGTCGAACAGCCGACGCCGATCCTCGTGTCCCTGGCCGACGGCCGCGAGGCCGGCAACGAGACGGTGCGCGCGCTGGCGCAACTACGCGGTCGCGCCGGCACCCACGGCTCGATGACGCGACTCGCCTCGCTCGGTGTGATCGCCTCGAATTGGCGCAATGTCGATGATGTCGATGCCTGGCAGGCACACTGGCGATTGTTCGGACCGGAAACCGACCTCGCCGCGCGCGCCCATGCCCGCGCCTGGCCCGCCGCCGCCACTGGCAAGATCACGGCGCCGTGATTTCCACCCACACCGGCGCATGGTCGCTGGGCCGGTCCCAGGTGCGCGGTTCGCGATCGATCTCCGATGCCGTGCAGCGCGCGCGCAGCGCGTCGCTGACCAGGGCCAAGTCGATGCGCAGGCCGAGGTTGCGGCGAAAGCCGGCGGCGCGGTAATCCCACCAGCTGAACTGGCCGCCGTCCTCGCTGTGCAGGCGGAAGCTATCGTGCAGGCCGAGCGCCTGCAGGCGGCGCAGCGCCGCGCGCTCGGCGGTCGAGGTCAGGATGCTGTCGTCGTTCCAGATACTCGGATCGTGGACGTCGCGATCGTCCGGCGCGATGTTGAAGTCGCCCAGCACCACCAGGTCCGGATGGGCCTTGATCTCGTCGGCAAGCCAGCCGTGCACGGCTTCCAGCCAGCGTAGCTTGTAGTCGTATTTCTCGCTGCCGACGTCCTGGCCGTTGACCACGTACAGGTTCACCACGCGCACGCCGCCGACGGTGGCGGCGATGGCGCGCTTTTGTTCGTCGGCGAAACCGGGGATGCCGAGCTGCACGTCTCGGGCCGGTTCGCGGCTGAGGATCGCCACGCCGTTGTAGGTCTTCTGCCCGGCGAACACGCTGCGGTAGCCCAGGCCCGCCAGAGCTGAATCCGGGAAGCGGCTGTCCTCGAGCTTGGTCTCCTGCAAGCCCACGACGTCCGGTTGCCGCAGGCGCAGCCATTCCTCCAGGTGCGGCAGGCGGACGTTGAGCGAATTGACGTTCCAACTGGCGATTTTCACGACGACAATCCTAACCCGTCATGCGCGGGATTGACCCGCGTCAAGCAGACAGGCGACGCTAGGCGGAATATCGGCGCATCGCCCCCGACCCGAGGATTCCATGGCCACTGCCCCAACGTCGCGCTTCCCACCCTGGCAACGCGCCCTGCATTGGCTGATGTTCCTGCTGGTGGCAGTGGCCTACCTGCTGATCGAACTGCGCGAGGACGCGCCGCGCGGCAGCGCCCTGCGCTCGAACCTGCTGCAATCGCACGTGCTTGCCGGGCTGGCGATCCTGGCGCTGGTCTGGCCGCGGATCTGGATGAAGCTGCGGCGCGGTTCGCCGCCGATCACGCCGCCGCTGCAGCGCTGGCAGACCCAGCTGTCGGCGCTGACCCATTTCGCGCTCTACGCCTTCCTGTTGGTGCAGCCCATCCTCGGGATGCTGACGATCTGGATGGCCGGTCGCGGCCTGCCGATCTTCCTGACCGGGCTGGAAATCCCGTCGCCCTTCGTCGGCAACCACGACTGGCACGAATGGTTCGAGGGCGCCCACAAGCTGTTGGGCAACGCCTTCTACTGGGTCATCGGCCTGCACATCGCCGCCGCGCTTTACCACCACTTCCTGCGCCGCGACGACAGCCTGACGCGCCTGCTCTGAAGCGACTGTTCTGAAGCGACTGTTCTGAAGCGACTGTTCTGAAGCGACTGCGCTAGGCGGCGAAACCGTAACTGCGCAACAGCGCGTCGGGTTCGGGCTCGCGGCCACGGAACGCAACGAAGCTTTCGAGGGCGGGTCGCGAACCGCCGACCGTGAGGATCTCGCGCCGGTAGCGCGTGCCGGTGGCGGGATCGAACACGCCGGCTTCCTCGAAGGCCGCGAACGCGTCGGCGCTCAGCACTTCCGCCCACAGGTAGCTGTAGTAACCGGCCGCGTAGCCGCCGGAAAAAATATGGGTGAAGGCGTGTGGCCCGCGCTGCCAGGCCGGTGGCGGCAGCACCGCGACTTCGCGCCGCACTTCGTCGAGGATATCCAGCGTGCGCGGGCCGCGCGCCGGGTCGTAGTCCAGGTGCAGGCGGAAATCGAACAGGCCGAACTCGAGTTGCCGGACCAGGAACAGGCCGGCGTGGAAATGCCGCGCCGCCAGACTTTTTTTGTACAAGGCTTGCGGCAGGGTCGCGCCGGTCTGCCAATGCCTGGCGAAGCTGTCGAGCGCGCCGCGCTCCCAGCCGAAGTTCTCCATGAACTGGCTCGGCAATTCGACCGCGTCCCATTCGACGCCGTTGATGCCGCCGACGCTCGGCCAGTGCACCTCGGTCAGCAGGTGATGCAGGCCGTGGCCGAATTCATGGAACAGGGTGAGCACGTCGTCGTGGGTCAGCAGCGAGGGCTTGCCGTCGTTCGGCGGGGCGAAATTGCAGGTCAGGAAAGCAACCGGGATGCGCGCGGTCGCGCCATCGAGCAGCGGCGTCCGGCAGACATCCATCCAGGCGCCGCCGCGCTTGCCGGCGCGGGCGAAGTGATCGAGGTAGACGCCGGCGCGGACCCGGCCATCGCCATCGAGTACGTCAAAAAACTGCACGTCGGCATGCCAGGTGTCGACATCGTGGCGCTCGACCAGGCGCACGCCGAACACGCGCTCGGCCAGCGCGAACAGCCCGGCCATGACGCTGGGCAGCGGGAAATACGGCTTGAGGTCTTCCTCGGAAAAATCGAAACGGCGCTCGCGCAGTTTTTCGCTCGCGAAGGCGACGTCCCAGGGCTGCAAGTCGGCGATGGCGAGTTCGGATGTCGCAAACGCGCGCAGTTCGCCCAGCTCGCGTTCGGCCACCGGCTTGGCGCGAGCCGCGAGGTCGCGCAGGAAGGCCAGTACTTTTTCCGGCGTGCCGGCCATCTTGTCAGCCAACGACAGCTCGGCGCTGGAGGCGAAACCGAGCAGCCGCGCCGCTTCGTGGCGCAGCGCCAGGATCTCGGCGATGCGCGCGGAATTGTCGAATTGCCCGGCCTGCGGGCCCTGGTCGGAGGCGCGGGTGTTGTAGGCGGCGTAGACCTGCTCGCGCAAGGATCGATCGTCGGCGAAGGTCAGGATCGCCTGCACCACCGGACCCTTGAGCGTGGCCAGGTGGCCCGGTTGCTCGTGTTCCTGCGCCGCTTGCGCCAGCATGGCGCGCGCCGATTCCGGCAGGCCGGCCAGTTCGGTCTCGGTCACCGCACGCGTCCAGGCGTCGGTGGCGTCGAGCACGGCTTCCTCGAATTCGGTTTCAACGCGGCTCAGGCGATTCTGGATATCGCGAAAACGCGTGCGCGCCGGCTCTTCCAGGGCCACGCCGGACAGCCGGAAATCGCGCAGGCTGTCTTCCACCAGGGTCTTGCGGGCGCGATCCAGGGCGGCGAATCCCGGACCCTCCTGCACCGCCTCGGTGGCCAGGTAGAGGGCACGGTTCTGGCCCAGTTCGGTCGAATGGGCGGTGATCTTTTCCAGCGCGGCCGAATAAGCCTCGCGCAATTCCGGCGAATCCTTGACCCCGTGCAGGTGCGAGACCGGCGCAAAGGCCCGGCCCAACCGTTCCTCCAGGCGCTCCAGCGGCGCGATCAGGCGATCGAAGTCGCGCGCGCCGGGATCGGCCACGAGCCGGTCCACCTCGGCCTGGAAATCGGCGAGCACGGACTCGACGGCAGGCAGGACATGGTTCGGCGCGATCGTCGAGAACGCCGGCAATTCGCCGTCGGCGAGCAAGGGGTTGGAGATAGTATTCATCCACGAAAGGTGGCGCCACCGCCCGGCGATTGCAAGGGCGGGTGCTGCCGGAAGGAGGGCGGTCATGCATTCGCGAGCGGAGTTGGCACGACGCGAGCTGCTCATCCAGCTGGCCACGATGCCGCTGTTCGCGGGCCTGGACGCATCCAGCCTGAGCGACCTGGCCGATGCCATGAACTGGCTGGCGTTACCGGGCGGCGCCACCCTGTTCGAGCAGGGCGAAGAATCGGATTCCCTGTACGTGCTGCTCTATGGCCGGCTGGCGGCGGTGCGCGTCAGCCTGGATGGCAGCAAGCGCACGCTCGGCTGCGTCGCACCCGGCGAATGCGTCGGCGAGATCGGCCTGATCACCGGCGACGTGCGCAGCGCCGGCGTTTTCGCCCTGCGCGACTGCGAATTGCTGCGGCTGCCGCGCCCGGCCTTCGAGAAACTGGTTGCGATGCATCCAGCGGCAATGCTCGGCATGGCCCGCATCGCCCTGCGCCGCAACGGTCCGAACCTGGGCGCCCCGGCGATCCCGCGCTGCTTCGTGCTGTTGCCGGCGCAGCCCGGCGTCGACCTTGGCGCGTTCGCGCGTCGCCTGGCCGGTGCGCTCGGCGCCGATCCCGAATTGGCGCTGGTGACCGAGGCGCAAGGGCGTTATCGCGATGCCGGCTGGTTCAATGCCCGCGAGGCGCACTCACCGACGCTGATCTACCTCGGCGAAGGCGACGCCGACTGGCAGAAGCGCTGCATGCGCCAGTGCGATTGCATGCTGGTCGTCGGCGAAGGCCTGGCGAAGCCGCAGTTGCCGCCACCCGATGCCAATCCGCACGTGCCGCTGCACCTGGTCCTGCTGCAATACGGCGAGCCGATGCCGGGCAGCACCCTGGCCTGGCGCGCGGCCTATCCGGGCGCGGCCGCCCACCACCACGTGCGCAGCGATGCCGACCTGGCGCGGCTGGCGCGGCGACTGTCGGGACGCGCGGTCGGCGTAGTGCTGTCCGGTGGCGGCGCGCGCGGCTTCGCGCACCTGGGCGTGGTCAAGGCCTTGCAGGAAGCCGGCATCACCATCGATTACGTCGGTGGCGCCAGCATCGGCGCCATCCTGGGCGCCGGCGTGGCGGCCGACTGGTCGCACGAGCAGCGGGTCGAGGTGTTCCGGCGCAGTTTCGTGGACACCAATCCGCTCGGCGACTGGACCTTGCCGCTGGTGTCGCTGCGCGCGGGGCGCCAGGTGTCGCGACGCCTGCGCGAAGCATTCGGCGAACGCGACATCGAAGACCTGCCGCTGCCGTTCTATGCGGTCTCGAGCAACCTGACCGAAGGCCACCTTGAGGCGCACGAAAACGGCTCGCTGTGGTGGGCCCTGCGCGCCAGCTGCGCGATCCCCGGCGTGTTGCCGCCGGTGCTCGGTGGCGGCCGCGTGTTGGTCGACGGCGGCGTGATCGACAACCTGCCGGTGGCGGAGATGCGCAAGCGCCTGTCCGGCGAAATCATCGCCGTCGACGTCGGCGGCAGCTATCGCCTGTCGACCAAGCTGGAGGAAACCGAATTGCCGCCGTGGTGGCGCTTGCTGCCGGAATTCTTCGGCAAGCGAACCCATCCGAGCCTGGCGCAGGTGCTGCTGCGCGCCGGCATGGTCAATTCCGACGCGACCGTGCAGCGTCGGCGCAAGCAGACGCGTTTGCTGCTCAAGCCGGTGCTGGACGGCATTGACCTGCTCGAGTGGAACGAATTCCAACGCGCGATCGACCTCGGCTACGAATTCACCCGGCGCAAGCTCGACGAATCCCGCGACGCCTTGCGCGCCGAGCCGGCGCTCCTGCCCTGAGCGATCAGCGCGTGACTCATCGTGTCAACCAGTCGAAGAAGCGGCGCGCGAAACCGCTGTAAGGCGCGTCGAACAACTTCATGCCGTTGAGGCGCGACTGGTACAGCACCGGCATCTGCTTGCTGAAGGTCAGGAAGCCGGCGTGGCCGTGGTAGTGGCCCATGCCGCTGGCGCCGACGCCGCCGGCCGGCAGCGAATGCTGGCCGAAATGGATCAGCACGTCGTTGACGCAGACGCCGCCGGCGCTGACCCGGTCGAGCGTGCGCGAAAGCCGCGCGCCGTCGCGGTCGAAGGGATAGAAGGCCAGCGGCTTGTCGCGGGCGAGAATGAAGGCAATCGCCTCGTCCATGCTGTCGTAGCTCTTGAGCACCAGCAGCGGACCGAACAACTCCTGCTGCATGACGATGGCCTCGTCGGGCGGATCCAGCAGCAAAGTCGGCGGCACGATCTCGACGCCAGCCGGCGCGGTCTCTCCGGTCGGCCGGTGTTCGAGGACGGTGGCGCCGCGGGCGCGCGCGTCGGCGATCCAGTCACGCAGGCGCTGCGCCTGGCGCGGGCTGGCGATGGCGGTGTAGTCGGGGTTGTCGGCGAGGGTCGGATAACGCCGCCGCATCGACGCCAGGAAGGCCTGGGCGAAAGCATCGCGCTGGCCGCGCGGCACCAGCACGTAGTCGGGCGCCACGCAGGTCTGGCCGGCGTTGAAGCCCTTGCCGAATGCGACGCGATCGGCGGCGTGCTCGATCGGATAATCCGGCGCGACCAGCACCGGCGATTTGCCGCCCAATTCCAGCGTCACCGGCGTCAGGTTGAGCGCGGCCGCGGCCATCACCAGGCGGCCGACCGTGGTCGAGCCGGTGAACAGCAAATGGTCGAACGGCAATTGGCTGAAGGCGGCGCCGACGCTGGCGTCGCCCTGCACGACCACGACCTGGTCGGGCGTGAACACTTCGCCGACCAGGCGGGCGAGCAGCGCGCTCGTGCGCGGCGTGAATTCCGACGGCTTGAGCATCGCC
The DNA here is from genome assembly GCA_025360985.1 of Gammaproteobacteria bacterium. Lineage (GTDB taxonomy): Bacteria > Pseudomonadota > Gammaproteobacteria > Xanthomonadales > Xanthomonadaceae > Arenimonas. The sequence continues at coordinate 11,763 of JANYBA010000382.1, forward strand.
CGGTTGCCGGCGGCGATGGCGTTGGCCAGCGGCGCCAAGGCAAGCAGGAGGGGGTAGTTCCAGGGCGAGACGATGCCGACCATGCCCAGGGGCGCGACCCGCAATTCGCCGCGTGCCGGCCGCGAGGTCCAGTTGACCGAACGCCGCCGCGGTCGCATCCAGCGGCGCAGGTGCTTGCGCGCGTAGTCGATTTCGTCGAGCGACATCATGACGTCGCTGCCCAGGGTCTCCAGCGGCGCGCGCCGGCCGAAATCGGCCGAGGCGGCCGCCAGCAAATCGTCCTTGCGGCGCCGCACCGCCTGGCCCAGACGGGTCAACAGGTCGATGCGCTCGCGAGCATCGGGGATGTGTTCGCGCTGGGCAGCGCGCAGGCGCGCCAGCGTGGCGGCGAGGTCGACGTGATCGGGAACGGGCGTGTCCATGCCGGCAGTCTAGCGCGGCGGCGCGACGGCCGGCAGCGGCACGTCGAACCGGATCGCCGCCAATTGCTCTGGCGCGCGACCGATCTTGCGCAGGAACGGCCGCCAACGCGGATCCTTGTGCAGGTTGGTGATCAGGTTATCCACGACGATCACGGCCAGGTTGGCATCATGCGCGGCGACGGCTTTGTCCAGCCACTCGAAGGCGTGGTCGGCGTCTCCCGTGTAGGCGTACGCATTCGCGATCGAGCAGGTCCAATCCGTGCCGTGCTTGGCAATGACTTCGGCGAATGCCGCGTCCGATTTCGCCCGATCGCCCAACGCGTGATAGGCCATCGGCAGCCCGATCATGCGCCAGCCCTCATGGGGTTCCTGCTGGAAGGCGGCCAGCGCCGCCGAATAATTCTTTTTGAGCAGCAGGGCCTCACCCATCCGGTAATGGGCGCTGATGTTGTCCGGACTGAGCACGAGTACCTTTCGAAAGGCATCGACGGCCGAGTCGAAGTGCCCAGCATAGCGAAAATCAATTCCGACGATGTTCTGCAAGGTCGGGTTCAAAGGATCGTGCTGCAGCGCGTATTGGTCCAGTCGCGAACTCAGGTCCAGCCGCCCCAGGCCTTCGGCGACACGAGCGGCGGTGTAGACGATATCGGGATCGTTCGGCGCCAGCGTCATCGCGCGCTCCAGTTGGCGCGCAGCGGCGGGAAGGTCGCCGTCGTGATCGAGCGCGATGCGGCCCAGCGCGGCGATCGACGGCGCGTATCCGGGTTCGATCGCCAGCGCCTTGGCGAGGGCCTCGTGGGCGAGGCGATAGCCTTCCTCGTTCGGGCGCATGCCGTTGTTCGCCTGCCGGCGGTAGTTGTAGGCCAGGCCGTCCCAGGCCGGCGCGTAGTTGGCATCGATCGCCAGGCCTTGCAAGTAGAGCGCGTTGGACTTCTCGTAGCCGTCGGCGGTATGCAGCCGCGACAGCGGGCGCGCCTGGAGGAACAACGCGTACGCCTTCGGGTCGACGACCTTGGACTTCGGCGCGTCGCCGAGCAAGGTGATCTTCAGTTGCGCAACCACCGCCGCGGCGATTTCGTCCTGGACGGCGAAGATGTCGTCGAGCGGACGGTCGTATTCTTCCGACCAGACCTCGGTGTCGGTGCGCGCGTCGATCAATTTCGCCGTCACTCGCAGGCGATTGCCGGCCTTGCGCACCGAGCCTTCCAGGACATGCGCGACATGCAACTGGCGGGCGATCTCGGCGATGCCGACTTCCTTGCCCTTGAAGGAAAACGCCGAGCTTCGCGACGTCACCTGCAAGGCGGGGATCTTGGCCAGCAGGTTCAGCACTTCCTCGGCGAGTCCGTCGGACATGTACTCCTGGTCCTTGGCCGACGACATGTCGGCGAACGGCAGCACCGCAACGGAATGCGCCTCGACGCCCTGGCGCGCGACCGCCGCTTCGGCCTGCTGCTGCGCTTGCGCCGCGCGCCGTGGTGCCAAGACGAACTTGTCGACGGCGAAATAGCCCAGCGCGAGCACCAGCGCGACGATGATTGCCCGATCCATGCGCCGGCCGGTGTCGTTGGAGATCGATGTCGCCGCGTCGACCTGTTGGTCGAGCCTCAGGCCTTCCGGCGTGAGCTGGAACACCCACGAGAACACCAACGCCGGCAAGAATCCGATCGCGAGCAGGACGACGATGCTGCGCGCCAGCCAGTCCGGCGTCCCGAATACCGGCAACACCGTGGTGATCACCTGCACGACCAGCCACGCGCCGACCACGTACAGCCCGGCCATGCGCAACACGTTGCGACGTTTGAGTTCAGCGACAAAGCCCATGCCAGCCCCCCTCAAGCAGTCGACAGCCTAACAGACCCCGCGGTGGCTACAATTGAACTCCCCCGGTTGCGGAAATCCGAACGCTCATGAATCTCCGGCCCTTCCAAGGCGTCCTGCCGACCCTCGGCGAGCGTGTCTACGTCGACGAAGCCGCGCGCGTGATCGGCGACGTGGTGCTCGGCGACGACGTCTCGATCTGGCCGGGCACGGTGCTGCGCGGCGACGTGAACTACATCCGGGTCGGGGCGCGCAGCAATATCCAGGACGGCACGATCGTGCACGTCAGCCACGACGGCCCCTACAACCCGCCGGGCGGGCTGGCGACGATCATCGGCGCCGACGTGACCATCGGCCACGGCGCGATCATCCATGCCTGCACGATCGAGGATGCCTGCCTGGTCGGCATGGGCGCGACCATCCTCGACGGCGCGCTGGTGCGCAAGCACGGCTTCGTCGGCGCCGGCGCGCTGATCGCGCCGGGCAAGACGGTGGGCAGCGGCGAACTATGGCTGGGGAATCCGGCGCGCTGCGTGCGCAAGCTCGGCGACAAGGAAATCGAGCAGCTGTACTACTCAGCGCAGCACTACGTGCGGTTGAAGGACAAGTACCTGTAAAGAAAAAGGGATCTGACCCCTTTTTCTACTAATCGCCGGTGGCGAGCGCCACCGCGCGGCCGCTGAGTTCGGCGTAAATCGGCGCCGTGTCCGGGCGCACGCCGTGCCAGAGCGCGAAACTTTCGGCGGCCTGCTCGACCAGCATGCCGAGGCCGTCGATCGCCTGCGCGCAACCGGCGCTGCGTGCCCAGGCCAGGAACGGGATCGCCGCCTCGCCGTAGCTCAGGTCCACCGCCAGCGCGCGCGGCCCGACGATCGTATTCGGCAGCGGCATCGTCGATTGTTCGCGCCCCGCGGCGGTGGCGTTGACGATCAAGTCGAAGCCGCCGAGATTGCCGAGGTCGCTCCAATAGCGGGTATGCACGCGGCCGGGTTGGCCGAGCGCGTCGGCCAGGGCATCGGCGCGTTCCGGCGTGCGATTGATGATGTACAGGTCGCCGATGCCGGCGTCGACCAGCGCCGGCGCCACGCCGCGGGCCGCGCCGCCGGCGCCGATCAGCAAGGTCCGGCGCGCACGCAGGTCGAGCGCGTGGCGATCGGCCAGGTCGCGCACCAGGCCGCTGCCATCGGTATTGTCGCCATGCCATTCGCCATCGCGGCGGACCAGCGTGTTGGCCGCCCCGGCGCGGCGGGCGCGCTCGCTGGCACCGGCGCACAAGGCGAACGCCGCCTGCTTGTGCGGCAGGGTGATATTGGCGCCGCGTCCGCCACCGGCCGCGAACGCCGCCAGCGCCGCGGCGAATTCGTCCGGTGTCGCATCGATCGCCTCGTAAGCCATGGCGATGCCCTGCTGGCGGGCGAAGGCCGCGTGGATGCGCGGCGACAGCGAGTGCTGCACCGGATGGCCGAACACCGCGTAACGCGCCATCGTCATGTCAAGCTTCCCGCAGCCAGCGCGCGGCTGGAATCGCGAAATAACTCAGCACCGCGTCGGCGCCGGCGCGCTTGATGCAGGTCAGCGCTTCCAGGGCGCAGGCACGTTCGTCCAGCCAGCCATTCTGCGCAGCGGCTTTGAGCATCGCGTATTCGCCACTGACCTGGTAGACGAAGGTCGGCGCACCGAAGCGGTCCTTCACGCGCCGGACGATGTCCAGGTACGGCAGGCCCGGCTTGATCATCACCATGTCGGCGCCTTCTTCCAGGTCGAGCGCGACTTCGCGCAGGGCCTCGTCGGAATTGGCCGGGTCCATCTGGTAGGTGTACTTGTTGCCCTTGCCGAGCGCGCCGGCCGAGCCGACCGCATCGCGGAACGGGCCGTAGAAATTCGAGGCGTACTTGGCCGAGTAGGCCAGGATGCGCGTGTTGGTGTGGCCGGCGGCTTCGAGCGCTGCGCGGATGGCGCCGATGCGGCCATCCATCATGTCCGAAGGCGCCACCACCTGGGCGCCGGCGTCGGCATGGCTGATCGCCTGTTTGACCAGGGCCGCGACGGTCTCGTCGTTGACGACATAGCCTTCTTCGTCGATCAATCCGTCCTGGCCGTGGGTGGTGTAGGGGTCCAGGGCAACGTCGGTAATCACGCCGAGCTCGGGGAAACGCTGGCGCAGCGCCCGGATCGCCCGTTGGGCCAGCCCCTCGGGATGCCAGGCGGCGGCGCCATCGAGCGACTTGGCCTCCGGCGCCGTCACCGGGAACAGGACCAGGGCGGGGATGCCCAGGGCCACAGCCTGTTCGGCCTCGCGCAGCAGTTCATCGATCGACAGGCGCTCGATGCCCGGCATCGAGGCGATGGCCGCGCGCCCGTCCAGTTCATGGACGAAGACCGGCAGGATCAGGTCGTTGGCCGTCAGTTCGGTCTCGCGAACCAGCCGGCGGGAGAACTCGTCGCGACGCAGTCGCCGTGGGCGGGTCTGGGGATGGCGCATGGATCACTCCTCGTGCCTGCATGATACCCCCGGCATCGCGCTAGTATGGGGCGGGCCTCCCTTTCGGCTATGCCGCTACGCCAAATTGATTAACAATCCGGCCATGGCCAAGGCATCCAAGCATGCGTTGATGACCGACAGCGGCCCGTTCCTGCGCGAGCTGCTCGGCGCCCAGGACATGGCGGCCCTCGCCGGCATCGCCAAGCGCGTACTCGAAGAGCTGGGCCTGGAACACGTTGAGGTGATCTGGAGCCCCCTGCCCGGCGGCAACGAGCGCTGGCATACGCTTAGCGGCAAGCTGCCCACCGCCTCGACCCAGGGCCTGCTGGAAAAAGCCCGGCGCGAAGGCCGGCGCGGCCCGCTGACGCGCGACGACGCGGCGCAGTCCGGAGAATTCGTGCAAATGCTGGCGCAGAACGCCGGCCTGTGGATGGCGGTCGCGGCCACCGTGGTCGGCGGCCGGGCGGCGCCGGAATGGCAGGAGTGGCTGCATCCGCTGGCGCAACGCTGCCTGTCCCTGTTGCATACCTTGCGGCTGCAGGTGGACGTCGAACGGCTCGCCAACGCCGAGCGCCTGCAGCGCGCGCTGTACACCATCAGCGACATCGTCAGTTCCGACCTGAGCACCGCCGAAGTGCTCAACAGCCTGCACCAGGTGGTCGGCCGGCTGATGTATGCCGAGAACTTCTACATCGTCCGCTTCGATCCAGCGTTGGAGACGATGCGCTTCATCTATTTCGCCGACAGCCACGACCTTTACCCGCCGGCGCCGGAGCAGGTGTTCGTGCCGGAGGAGATGCGCAACAGCCTGACCCTGGCCATGCTCCGGCACGGCAAGCCGCTGCGCGGCGCCTCCGTGAATATTCGCGCCAAGATGCACTTGGCCCAGGAAGACCTGCTCGGTCCAGACAGCGTCGACTGGCTGGGCGTGCCGATCGTCGAGGACGGCGTGGTCCGCGGCGGCGTGGTGGTGCAAAGCTACGACACCGCCGTGCGTTACAGCGAAGACGACCAGGCCCTGCTCGGCTACGTCGCCCAGCACCTGCTCAGCGCGCTGTCGCGGCGCGAATTGCAGGAAGAACTCGAGCGCCGGGTCGATTCCCGCACCCGCGAACTGCGCGAGGAAATCCACGAACGCCAGCGCGGCGAAAAATTGCAGCGCGCGCTGTACCGGATCGCCGAGCTGTCGACCAGCAGCGACAGCTTGCAATCGTTCTACGCGTCGGTCCACGAGATCGTCGGCGAGCTGCTCGACGCCCGCAACTTCTACATCGCCCTGCTCGAGGCCAACGGCACCGAGATCGACTTCCCGTATTCGGTCGACGACCGCGACACCCTCCCGCCGCGGCGCGTGCTTGGTCGCGGTTTGAGCGAATACGTCTTGCGCACCGGCCGGCCGCTGCTGACCCAGCGCGCCGACGTCGACGCACTTGAAGCCGCCGGCGAAGTGGTCGTGACCGGAACCAAGTCGGTCTGCTGGCTGGGCGTGCCCTTGCAGATCGCCGGCAAGGTGGTCGGCCTGATCGCGGTGCAAAGTTATACGCCCGATTACGTGTACACCTCGCGCGACGAGGAACTGCTCAGTTTCGTCTCTTTCCACATCGCCAACGCGCTCGAGCGCCGGCAGGTGCAGGATTCGTTGCGCCTGGCCAATGCCGAACTGGAACTGCGCGTGAGCACCCGCACCAGCGAGCTGGCCGATACCAACCGCGAACTGCGCAACCAGATCCGCGTGCGCGAAAGGGTCGAGGACAAGCTCAAGCACGAGGCCATGCACGACGCCCTGACCGGCCTGCCCAACCGCAACCAGCTGTTGAACACTCTGCAGCAGACCTTGGCGCGATACCGGCGCGATCCCGACCAGGTCTTCGCCGTGCTGTTCCTCGACCTCGACCGCTTCAAAGTCGTCAACGATTCGGTCGGCCATCTGGTCGGTGACGAATTGCTCAAGGAAGCCGCGCGCCGGATCAGCCACTGCATCCGCGCGCCCGATTCGGTCGCCCGGCTCGGCGGCGACGAATTCGCCGTCGTCATCGACCTCATCCACGAGCCGACCGACGCGATCCTGGTCGCCGAACGGCTGATCCGCAGCCTGACCGAGCCGATGCGCATCGCCGGCAAGGAGCTTTACACCTCGGCCAGCATCGGCATCGCCCTGGCCCACGACCGCTACCGGCAGCCGGAAGAACTGCTACGCGACGCCGACGTCGCCATGTACCGCGCCAAGGCCGCGGGGCGGCAGCGCTTCGCCCTGTTCGACGAATACCTGCACGAGGACGCGCTGCGCCAGCTCGAACTCGAAGGCGACCTGCGCCGCGCCCTGCTGCGCGAGGAATTCGTGCCTTATTACCAGCCGATCGTCCGCCTGTCCGACGGCGCCACGGTCGGCTTCGAGGCGCTGCTGCGCTGGCTGCACCCCGAGCGTGGCTGCGTGTATCCGGCCGACTTCCTGCCGACCGCCGAAGAGACCGGCATGCTGGCGCAGATCGACTGGCAGATCTACGAACAGGTCTGCCGCGACATCCGCCGCCTCGATTCGGCCGGCGCCTACGTGGCGATCAATGCTTCGCCGCGGCACCTGCGTACGCCCGATTTCGCCGACCGCCTGCTCGGCCTGCTGACCATCCACGGCGTCCGCCCGGAAGCGCTGCGCCTGGAGATCACCGAAGGCGCGTTGCTGGAAAACCCCGAGCAGGTCGAGCAATGCCTGGCGCAGCTGAGCATCGCCGGCGTGCACACCCTGTTCGACGATTTCGGCACCGGTTATTCCTCGCTGTCCTACCTGCACCGCTTCTCGCTGTTCGGACTGAAGATCGATCGCTCCTTCGTCGTCGCCCTGCAACAGGGCGAGAGCGGCGGCAGCACGGCGATCATCCGCGCGATCCGGCTGATGGCCGATTCGCTCGGGCTGGAAGTGGTGGCCGAAGGCATCGAGACCGAGGACCAGCGCCAGCAACTGCGCCTGCACGGCCTCACCCTGGGCCAGGGCTATCTGTTCGCGCGGCCGGTGCCGATCGACGAGATCGACGCCCGCCATTTCACCCGGGCGATTCCGCGACGCTGAACCGTCACCGGGGCCGCAGCATGCCTTCGCTGCGCATCCAGGCAATCATGTCGGCCAGCAGCGTGTCGAGCTCGGTCTCGCGGTAGTCGAGCAGCCGCATCGCCTTGCCCGAATCCACGCGCAACTCGTGGCAGGTGAAGGTTGCCGCTTCCGGCGTCACCAGCGGCTCGCGCCGCGTGATTCGCGAGACGCCGTCAAGGACGCGCGCATAAGCGAGCATCAGCCAGGCCGGCATCGCCCGCGCGGGCGTCTTGCGCCCGAGCTGGGCGCCGATCTTGTGAACCAGCTCCAGGAAGCTCGCATGCGGGCCCCCGAACAAAAAGGTTTCCCCGAACGCCTGCCGCTGCCAGGCGCGGACCTGGGCCTTGGCGATCTCGCGCACGTCGGCGAAGGAACCGAGCCCGGGCGGCGCGCCCGGCAATTTGCCCTGATCAATCACCAGGATCATCGTCGCCCAGTTGTGGCGATCGCCCGGGCCGAGGATGTGCCCGGGTTGGAAGATCACGAATGGCAAGCCGGAGCCACGCACCTCGAGTTCGGCCTGCATCTTGGTCCGTTCGTAGTTGATCCAGCTCTCCAGGCCGCGCTGCGGCACGTCCTCGCGCAGCACGCCGTGCACGAGGTGCGAATAGGTCGCCACGCTCGAGGTGTGCAGGAAGGCGCCGACACCAGCGGCCTTGGCGGCCGCCAGCAGATTCTGCGCGCCGCCGACGTTGGTGCGCGTCTGCGCGGCATTGTTCCGCGACCAGGTGTTGGTGTCGGCAGCGGCATGGAAAACCGCGTCGACGCCAGCCATCGCCTTGCCCAGCGCGGCGGCGTCGGTCACGTCGGCGCGCACCGGCGTCCCGCCGGCAGCGACGATCGCGGCGTCCGATTCCGGGCGTCGCGACAGTGCGCGCACGTCGTGGCCGGCCGCCTTGAGTTCGCGCAGCAGGTGTCCGCCCAGGAAGCCGCTGGCGCCGGTCAGGAACACGGTGGACATGGCGGGGCTCCCCTTCAATTCGAATCGCATTCGAATCGGCAGTCTACCGAGACAATCGTGGACAATGCCCGCGATGACCACGCCTTCGCCATTGCTGCCGGAACTGGAATCGGGCCTGGACGCGCTGGCGCTGCCGCGCGCGCTGGCGCCGCGCCTGCTCCACTACCTCGCCCTGCTCGATCGCTGGAACCAGGCCTACAACCTGACCGCCGTGCGCGATCCGCGCGCGATGGTGTCCCGGCACCTGCTCGATTCGCTGGCCATGCATCCGTTCGTCGGCGCCGGACCGCTGGCCGACCTGGGTACCGGGCCGGGCCTGCCCGGCATCCCGCTGGCGATCGCCCGCTCCGACCTGTCAGTGGCCCTGATCGAAAGCAATGGCAAGAAGACCCGCTTCCTGCGCGAGGCCGTGCGCAGCCTGGGCCTCGCCAATGCCCGGGTGATCGAAGCGCGCGCCGAAGCCGTGGCCGAACCGGGCGCCTACCAGGCGATCACCGCCCGCGCGCTGGACCGCCTCGCCGGAATCATCGCGGTCGGCGGCCACCTGTTGGCGCCGGGCGGCAGATTGTTGGCGCTCAAGGGCCAGCGCCCGATCGACGAGATTGCCGAGTTGCCACCGGGCTGGACCCTGGCCGGGGTGCACCGCCTGGCCGTTCCGGGACTCGCCGCCGAACGGCACCTGGTCGTGGTCACCCGGGACGCGGCCGACACGGCATAATTGCCGTCCCGTCCGCCGGACGCGGTGCGCCCGCGCACGAGCCAGGATGCCTGCATGACCCGAATCATCGCCTTCGCCAACCAGAAGGGCGGCGTGGGCAAGACCACCACCGCCGTCAACCTCGCCGCCGCGCTGGCGCAGGCGCCGCGCAAGGTGCTGCTGGTCGACATCGATCCGCAGGGCAACGCGACCATGGGCGCGGGCGTGGACAAGCGGGCGCTGGAAAATTCGGTCACCGAGGTGCTGCTCGGCGAATGCGCGCCGCGTGATGCGCTCCTCGCTACCGCCGAAGGCTACGACCTGCTGCCCGGCAATGGCGACCTGACCGCGGTCGAGATCCAGTTGATGGATGCGGCGGGGCGCGAAGGCAAGCTCAAGGCGGCGCTGGCCGCGCTCGACGGCAACCACTACGACTACATCCTGATCGACTGCCCGCCATCGCTGTCGCTGCTGACCTTGAACGCGCTCGCCGCCGCCGACGGCGTGATCGTGCCGATGCAGTGCGAGTACTACGCGCTCGAGGGGCTGAGCGCGCTGATCGAGACGATCGAAGCGCTCAAGCACAAACTCAACCCGCGCCTGGAGATCTTCGGCGTGGTCCGGACCATGTTCGACGTGCGCAACAACCTCGCCAATGCGGTGTCGGCCGAGCTGACCCAGCATTTCGGCGACCTGGTGTTCCGCTCGATCATCCCGCGCAACGTCCGCCTGGCCGAGGCGCCCAGCCACGGCCGCAGCATCGTCGGCTACGACAAGGGCTCGCGCGGCGGCATCGCCTACCTGGGCCTGGCCGGCGAAATCATCCGGCGCGAGAAGCAGCACAAGGAGACAGCCTGATGTCGATCAAGAAGCGCGGGCTCGGCCGCGGCCTCGAGGCGCTGCTCGGCGGCCGCGCCGCCGCCGCGCCGGTCGAGGAAGCGTCCGGCGAAGTCCTGCGCCATCTTGCCGTCGGCCTGCTGCAACCGGGCCGCTTCCAGCCGCGCACCGGCATGGACGGCGAGCGCCTGGCCGAGCTCGCCGATTCCATCCGTTCGCAAGGCGTGATCCAGCCGATCGTCGTGCGTGAAATCGGCAAGGGCCGTTTCGAGATCATCGCCGGCGAGCGTCGCTGGCGCGCCGCTCAG
>JANYBA010000235.1 GCA_025360985.1 Gammaproteobacteria bacterium
GCCAGTAGGCCAAGGTGAACGCCACGAGCTCCAACAAGGTCGGCAACGCGCGCAGGATGCGACCGTCCAGGTCGCGCGCTTCGATGCCCGCCAACGCCGGCAGCGAAAACAGGGCCGAAGTCGTCGCCAGCGCCGCGACCATCAGCAGCGAGCCGAAGGTCAAGGTCGTCCAGTAAATCAGGAAACGGCTCATGCGCGGCTTCGGCGAATGCACGCGCCAGATGCGGTTGAACGCCTGTTCGACGCTCCACATGGTCAACAGGATGGACACCAGCAGGGCGATGATCCCGCCGGCCGACAGGTGCCGGGCGCTTTCGGCCGAGTTGCGCAGGAATTGTTCGATCGCCCGCGCCGACGACGGCACGAAGTTGGAGAACACATAGTCCACCAGCCGGTCGGTCCAGTGGTCGAACACGGGGAACGCCGACAGCACCGCCAACACCACGGCGGCCAGCGGAACCAGGGCGAACACCGTGGAATACGAAATCGCTCCCGCCGACTCGAAGCATCGGTCGTCCAGGAAGCGGTGCTACAGGTGCCGCGAAAACGCCAGCACCCGATCCCGGTCGATGCGGGCATTCCATCGGCGAAAGGCGGCGAGAAACGGCATCGGCCAAGGGTAACGCATGACAGGGCGGATGCCGCCGCCGGCGGCATCCGCTAGGCTAGCGCCATGACCACCGCCAACGCGCCGGAAATCCTGATCCTGTACTACAGCCGCGGCGGATCGGTCGCCCAACTCGCGCGCCAGGTCGCGCGCGGCGTCGAGGAAGCCGGCGGCGTGGCGCGCCTGCGCACGGTTCCGCCGGTTGCGCCGGTCACCCAGACCGCCGTGGCGCCGGTGCCCGAGGACGGCGCGCCCTACGTGGCCAAGTCCGATCTTGCCGAATGCGCCGGACTTGCCCTGGGCAGCCCGACCCGGTTCGGCAACATGGCCGCGCCCTTGAAATATTTCATCGACACCCTCGGCGCCGAATGGGTGTCCGGCACCCTGGTCGGGAAACCGGCGGCGGTGTTCACTTCCACCGGCACCCAGCACGGCGGACAGGAATCCACCCTGTTGTCGATGATGCTGCCGCTGTTCCACCACGGCATGTTGATCCTCGGCATCCCGTTTACGGAGCCCGGCCTGCACTCGACCCGCAGCGGCGGCACGCCCTACGGCGCCAGCCACGTCGCCGGCGACGACAACGACCGGCCACTGGGCGACGAAGAAAAATCGCTGGCGCGAACGCTCGGGCGGAGGCTCGCCGACACTGCCCGCAGGCTCGGACGATGAGCAATTCAAAACGCTTCGCCGCGCCCGGCATCGTCGCCCTGTTCTCCCTGCAATTGATCTGGCATGTCTTCCTGTTGCCGGTGGGCCCTGCCGCTGGCTGGCTCATCGCCGGCTTGTTTGCGCTGCCGATCCTGCCCGCGCTGATCCTGCTGCTGCTTCGCCACCGGCTGGCCGCGTACTGGGGTGCGGTCGCCGCCCTGTTCTATTTCAGCCATGGCGTGATGGAAACCTGGGCCAATCCGATCGCCCGCCCGATCGCCCTGGCCGAGACTGCGCTGTCGATCTGGATCGTCGTTGCCTACGGCTGGGATGGCCTTTCGACGCGCATGGCGCGACGGAAGACTGGCGGCCGGGACGTATAATTCCGGGACGCGTCGGGCGGTACTCCACAGAGAATGGGCATGGACCAGCTACTGATCGTCACCACCGGCGGCACCATCGACAAGGTGTATTTCGACGACAAGTCCGACTTCCAGGTCGGTGACCCGCAGATCGGCCGGATCCTCGACGAATTGGGCGTCGCCTTCCGCTTCACGGTCATCCCGATCATGCGCAAGGACAGCTTGCACCTCAACGATGCCGACCGCGAACTGCTGCGCGCCACCATCGCCGCGCAGCCGATGCGGCACGTGCTGGTCACCCATGGCACCGACACCATGGTCGAGACCGCGAAGGTACTGGCGAGCATTCCCGACAAGACCATCGTGATCACCGGCGCGCTCAACCCGGCCCGGTTCCGCGGTTCCGACGCCGACTTCAACATCGGCACCGCGGTCGGCGCCGTGCAGTCCTTGCCGGCCGGCGTCTACATCGCCATGAACGGTCGCATCTGGGATCCGACCCGCGTGCGCAAGAACGTCGCCGCCAACCGCTTCGAATCGCTCGACTGATCCGCCAAAAAAGACCCCGGCGCAAGACCGGGGTCGAGTGCAGCGATTGCAAGGAAACTTACGGCGAGATCGTGCCCTTCAGGCTGACGCCCGAGTAGGCCGCGTAGGCACGGACATTGACGTAGTACGTCCCCGCCGTCGGCGCGTTGAAGGTGCAGGTCTCGGCATTGCCGGTGGTGTACGGACGGCAGGTGTAGGTCGACGTGGTCGGAGCCGAATTCAGGTTCACATACAGGTCGGCATCGCCGGTACCACCGGAGATGGTGAACACCACGCTGGTCTTGCCCGAGGGAACGACCATCGTGTAGTTCGACGACACGCCACCGGTCGCGACCGACGGCAGGGCCACGGCCGTGCCGCTGCACAACACGGTACCGCCGCAGCTGCTCACCGCAACCGTCACAGAGGACGTCTTGGTGTTGCTGAGGCCACCGCTGTCGGTCACCGTCTCGGAAACCGAGTACGTTCCCGCCGCGGCGTAGGTGTGGCTCGGGCTGGTCGCGGTCGAGGTGGTGCTGTCGCCGAAGTTCCAGCTGTGGCCAGTGATCGTGGCGTTGCCCTGCGGATCGGTCGAGCTGTCGGTGAAGGTCGCGGTCAGGCCACTGGTGACGAAGCTGAAGTTCGCCGTCGGCGCGGTATTGACCGTGGTGCTGTAGCTGCCGGTCAGGCTGACGCCGGAGAAGGTCGAGTAGGCCTTGATGTTGACGTAGTACGTGCCGGTCTGCGCAGTGGCAATTGTGCAGGTTTCGGCGTTGCCGGTGACATACGGACGGCAGTCATAAACGGTGTCGGTCGGCTCGGCGCCGAACTTCACGTACATGTCGGCATCGCCGGTACCGCCGGACATCACGAACTTCAGGCCGCTGGCACCCGCCGGAACCGCCAGCGTGTATTTCACGTAGACGCCAGTCGCCGCGCCGATGCCGGTCTGGGCAACGCCGTTGCTCAATGCCGTGGCACCACCGCCGCCACCGCCGCCCGAGCTCACATCCGCGTGGGTGATTGCGCAGTTGTTGGTGTCGTTGGACCAGCTGGCCTGCTGGGCGAAGGTGCCCGTGCTGAAGGCGACGTTGGCCGCGCCGCCGGTGGAGCCTGCCGCGATCCAGGCGCACTCGTCGGAGTTTTCCTGGCCCGCGTAGGTGCCGGTGTCGTGGTTTGTAAAGCCGCCGGCCGGGAACTGGTCGGACATCATCTCGTGCCACTCATGACCAAGGGTCATGGTGTAGCCGTCGAGCGTACCGGCCGTGCCCGAATTGACGAAGTTAACGCCGCAGCCGGCGCCCGAGTCGATGTTGTAAGGCTGGTTGCTGAAGGCGAGGTCGCCGCCCGGAGCCGTGACGCCGTAGCCGTCGCCGGTGTAGTCGTGCCAAGCGCAGTACCGGCCCTGGTAGGTGTCCGGATTCGTGCCCTTCGGAGACAAAATCACGTAGTAGGTCGAGCGGTTCGAGCCGGTCGCCGTGTTGCCGAAGTGCGCCGCAGCCTTGATGGCTTCCTGCGCGAGCTGGGTGCCGGTCGCCGCGGCGGGCGAAGCAACCGAGTTGTCGTACCAGACGCCAGTGAGGATGTTGGTCTGGCGCGGAATGCGGGTCAGGCCGGCGGCGCAGGAGGTGGCGCCTGAAGCCGCGCCGTTGCACCACTGGGTGAGCTCGTTCTGCCAAGTCTCGCCGTTGGTGCCAATGCCCTTGAACATCTGCTGGGCCGCGCTGGCGGCGCCAGCGGCGTCATTGGTGAACGCAAGATTGCCGTTCGCATCGGTGCTGGAGGTGCCCCACTGCGTGCCGTAGAAAACGAGGTAGACCTTGTTCTGGCCGCTCATGACGCCTACGCCGCCGACGCCGCCGCCATAGGAAAGCGTCTTCGCATTGGTCGCCGCGGCAGCGGCATTCGGGTTGGCGTGACCGCGGGCCCACTGCTGCATCGATTCCGCGGTGCCGATGGTCGGGATCGCACCGTGGCGATACTCGTGTTCGTAGCGCGGCGAGTACGGATTCTGTTCGGTCGGGGACGGTACGCCCGGATGGTCCGGGTGTCCAGGCGACGCAGCCAGAGTAGCGGCGCTGGCGGAAATGGCGGCAATCGCGAAAACGAGGCGCGAAATGGTCGTGGTGAGAAGGCTAGTTCGGATCACAGTGAATTACCCCTGAGAAGTGGATGAACGGCCGGTCATGGCCGGAATGCCAACCTGTCTCCGGGTTACTGACGCACGTACTTCCCTGCGGGGCCATTGGCTTGGCCTCTAGTTCTTGAAACAGGAAATGCGGCACCGCCCCGGAACGCGTGATATGAGTCACGAATCTTCACGCCGCGCGGACCCTATCGTGACATCCATCACAGGTCACGCTGCGATGCAGCAAAGCATTTCAGGATTGACGGCGTGTTGAAAATTCCGAACGCCGGCGCCAGCGCGCGAGCCCGTCAGTCGCGCCGGCCGAAGCTGCGGATGGGTTTTGGACGGCCAACATGTAGCGCCAGGCTCAACAGCCCCAACAAGGGCGCGCCGTAGTAAGCGAGGGTGCCAAACGACTTTTGCGCTGTTAAAGCTTCGCTAAGCGCATGCCGCTGGTCGGTTTCGCCGGGCGTCGGCATGCCCGGGAAATGATCCTCGGCGAATCGCCGGGCCTTTTCGCCCAGATCGGCCTTCAAGACGATGAAACGGCCCGCGACCAGGTAAGTCGCCGCCAGCGGGCTGTGCAAGTCGGCGTCGTGCCGCAATTGATCGCCCAGCCTGGGCACCAAGGCCAGCCCGCCCCACGCGAAAAGGTCGTAGGCGAAGCAGAGGCCAGCCAGCAGCCAGCAGATCGCCCGCAATTTGGCGCCCGGCAAGGCGCTGCTTCGTTTCATTTCATGGCCTCACATCATTCCCGTTTCCAACCGGGCGACGTCGGACATCATGCTCTGGTTCCAGGGCGGATCGAACACGAGGTCGACATCCGTTTCAGCCACCGTTGGGATTTGCTCGAGTTTGCTGGTGACGTCTTCGACGAGGATATCGCCCATGCCGCAACCGGGCGCGGTCAGGGTCATGCGGATCGCCACCCGGCGCTCGCCGCCTGGCAGCGGCTCGACCACGCAATCGTAGACCAGCCCCAGTTCGACGATATTGACCGGGATCTCCGGGTCGAAGCAGGTGCGCAACTGCTTCCAGACCAGGGCTTCGACCTCGTCGTCGCCAGCGCCTTCGGGCAAGTGCAGCGCGGTCGGCAATTCCTTGCCGAGGGCATCGGCATCGTTGCCGGCGACGCGAAAAAGGTTGCCATCGACGAAAACCGTGAAAGACCCTCCCAGCGCCTGGGTGATGTAGCCAACCGTGCCGGCCGGCAACTCGACGCGCTCGCCCTGAGGCACCATCACGGCCGGGCAATCGCGCGAAAATTTCACTGGCTCGCTGGTGCGGGAATAGGACACGAAGGGGACCCGGTGACGATCCGGTCATTTTACCGGCTTCCGGACCCAACCATTGGCGCATGCGATGCCTGGGCCGGCTCGCGTACCATGAATGACCTCGCATGGAGCGCCGACTTGGCAGCATTTTCCTGGCTCGTACGCTGGCTGCTGTCCGGGCTGGCCCTGGCCGTCGGCATCCTTGGAATCACCGCCGTCTGGTTGGCGCTGGCGACGCTGTCGGAATCATCCTGCAGCTGGCTGGCGCTATTCGCTGCCGCGGACATGGCGCTGATGCTCCGCCTGGGCCAGGCGCCGGCCGGTTGGCTCCGGCGCATCGCGGCGGTGTTCGCCACGGCGCTGGCGATCGCCGCCAGCCATTGGTTCATCGTCGCCAATTTTTTTGGCCAGGCGCTGGGCCTCGACCCGATCGAGTCGGCGCGGCGACTCGGGCCGGTGCTGGCCTGGGCAATGACCTCGCTCAGCCTCGGCCCGGCCGATTGGTTCCTGTTGGCGGTTTCGCTACCACTCGCGGCCTGGTGGGCAGGCAAGGGCCGGACGGCTTGACGCCGGCTCAATGCCCGCCGTCGACGGCCTTGAGTTCCGACACCA
>JANYBA010000252.1 GCA_025360985.1 Gammaproteobacteria bacterium
GCCTGGAGAAGATCACCGGCCGGAGCATCGGATTCGTCGAAGGGGATATTCGCGACGCGGCCTTGCTCGACAAGGTCTTTGCGGCGCAGCCAATTGCCGCAGTGATCCATTTCGCCGGGCTCAAGGCGGTCGGCGAATCGGTCGAGATGCCGCTCGTCTACTACGACAACAATGTCGGCGGGACCCTGTCCCTGCTC
This sequence comes from Gammaproteobacteria bacterium, assembly GCA_025360985.1. Classification (GTDB taxonomy): domain Bacteria; phylum Pseudomonadota; class Gammaproteobacteria; order Xanthomonadales; family Xanthomonadaceae; genus Arenimonas. Next base: position 198 of record JANYBA010000252.1, read on the forward strand.
GCGGCCGTGCGCCGGGCCGGGGTGTCGAACCTGGTGTTTTCCTCATCCGCCACCGTCTACGGCAATCCCGATCGCGTTCCGATCAGCGAGACCGCGATGCGCTCCGCGGCCAACCCTTACGGGCGCAGCAAGATCGCCATCGAAGACATCCTGGCGGACCTTGCCGCCAGCGCGCCGGGCTTCAGGTACGCCAGCTTGCGTTATTTCAATCCGGCCGGCGCCCACGCCAGCGGCGAAATCGGTGAGGCGCCGCGCGGTCGGCCGAACAACCTGATGCCGCACGTGGCTCGCGCTGCCAGCGAGCCCGGCCACCCGGTCGAAGTCTTCGGCGGCGACTACCCGACGCCCGACGGCACCGGCGTTCGCGATTACGTTCATGTCATGGACATCGCCGAAGGCCATGTCGCGGCGCTACGCTTTTTGTCGACGGGCAATTCGTCGCTCACGGTGAATCTGGGCCGCGGCGAAGGCACGTCGGTCCTGCAGTTGTTGCGCGCCTTCGAGCAGGTTTCCGGACGCACGGTACCGTACCGGATCACCGGCCGCCGACCCGGCGATGTCGCCGAGTGCTGGGCCGAGGTCGAACTAGCGCGCCGCGTACTCGGTTGGCAAGCGAAGCGCGGGCTCGATGAAATCTGCGCCGATGCCTGGCGTTGGCAGGAATCCGGGCTGGCCTAGGCATGGCGAATCCACTGGTTTCCGCCATCATCATCTTCCTCAATGGCGAGGAATTCCTCGCCGAGGCGATCGAAAGCGTCCTGGCGCAGGATTACCGGCCGATCGAATTGCTGCTCGTCGACGATGGCTCGGGCGAGGGCGCGACGCGACTGGCGCAGGACTACGTGCAACGCCACCCACACGAGATCCGCTACCTTGAGCACCCGGGCCACGAGAACCGTGGCATGAGCGCAGCGCGCAACCTCGGCGTGCAGCATGCACGGGGCGAATTCATCGCTTTCCTGGACGCCGACGACGTCTGGCTGCCGCGGAAGATCGGCGAGCAGGTCGCCATCCTGGCCGCGCATCCGCAGGTCGCGCTGGTCTACGGCAAGACCCAGATCTGGCATGGCTGGGATACGCGGCAATCCGGCGCCAAGGACTTCTTCTATCCACTGGGCGTCGCCGAAGAGCGCGTGAACGAGGCGCCGACCATGCTGGCGGCGCTGATCGAAAACCGGTTCCAGTCGCCGACCACCTGCAACGCCATGATCACCCGGGCGGCCTACCTGGAGCTCGGCGGCTTCGAGGAGAGCTTTCGCGGCATGTACGAGGACCAGGCCTTCTTCGCCAAGCTGTACCTGCGCTTCCCGACCTTTGTTTCGGGCAAATGCTGGGCTCGCTATCGCCAGCATGGCAGCAACAGCGGCCGGCCATTCTCCCGCGTCGGCTACTACCGGGAGCGGCGGCGGCTGCTGGAATTCGTGCACGGCATCGCCAGCACTACACCGGCGGCGCTGGACGCGAATGCACGTCGCGTCATCGCCCGCGAATTGTGGCGGGCGCGTCACCCGCGCCTGGCGGCGCTGCGCATGGCATTCAGGGAAAAATGGCGCAAAATGGCGTCATGATTCCGCAGGAAGCGCCTTTCGACGGCAAGGAATTCAGCCGCGACCTGACCTCGGCGCCTGGCGTCTACCGGATGATCGGCGCCGACGGCGGCGTGCTCTACGTCGGCAAGGCGGCGTCGCTGAAGAAGCGCGTTGCCAGTTATTTCCGGGCCGACCTGCCGTCGCGACGGATCGCGATGATGGTGGCGCAAACCGCGCGGATGGAGGTGACGGTCACCCGCAACGAATGCGAGGCGCTGATCCTCGAGAACCAGCTGATCAAGTCGCTGCGGCCGCGCTACAACATCCTGCTCCGCGACGACAAGAGCTACCCCTACATCCTCGTCACCGACGAAACCTGGCCACGGATCGGCAAGCATCGCGGCCCGCGCTCGCAGTCCGGTCGTTACTTCGGGCCGTATACCAGCGTGTCGGCGGTGAACGAGACGCTCGACCTCATGCAGAAGATCTTCCGCCTGCGCACCTGCGACGACAGCTTCTTCCGCAATCGCAGCCGTCCCTGCCTGCAACACCAGATCGGTCGCTGCAGCGCCCCTTGCGTCGGCCTGATTGCGCCACGCGAGTACGACGCCAGCGTGCGCCGCGCCGCCATGTTCCTCGACGGTCGCAGCAACGAGTTGCTGGACGACCTGACCCGCGCGATGGAGGCAGCCAGCGGTCGGCTGGAATTCGAACATGCGGCCGCCCTGCGCGACAGCATCGCCGGCGTGCGCAAGGTCCAGGCGCGCCAGTACGTGGAGGGCGAGCAGGTCGACATGGACGTGCTCGGCTGCTCGATGGCGCAGGGCACCGCTTGCGTGATGCTGCTGTCGTTCCGCAACGGCATGAACCTCGGCACCCGATCCTTCTTTCCCAAGCTCAACGGCGCCGAGAATACCGACGAAGTGCTCGAAGCCTTCGTCGGCCAGTACTACCTGGAGAAGCGCCCGCCGCGGGAAATCGTCCTGGGCAATTCCTTGCCGGACCAGGCATTGTTCGAGAAAGTGTTTTCGGAACAGGCGGGGCGCAAGGTCGAGATCAGGGCCAATGTCCGCGGCGAGCGCGCGCGCTACCTGGAACTCGCGCAGAAGAACGCCGAGCTCGCCTTGCAGACCCAGATCAGCAGCGCCGCCAACCAGCAGCGGCGCCTGCAGTCGCTGCAGGAATTGCTCGGGCTGCCGAAGCCACCGCAGCGCATCGAGTGCTTCGACATCAGCCACACCATGGGCGAGGCCACCGTTGCCTCCTGCGTCGTGTTCGATGCCGACGGCGCCGTGCGCAGCCAGTATCGCCGTTTCAACATCGCCGGGATCGCGCCGGGCGACGACTACGCCGCCATGCACCAAGCCCTCGAGCGTCGTTTCAAGCGCGCGCTTGCGGAGGGTGTGTTGCCGGACCTGTTGCTGATCGACGGCGGGGCGGGGCAGTTGGCGCAAGCGCAGGCGGTGCTCGCGGCGCTAGGGATACCGGACGTGCACTTGGTCGGAGTCGCCAAGGGCGAGGAACGCCGGGCCGGGCACGAGGCGCTGGTGTTCGCCAATGGCCACGAGATCCGTCCTGGCGTCGAATCGCCTGGCTTGCAGTTGATCCAGCAGATCCGCGACGAAGCGCATCGGTTTGCCATCACCGGCCATCGTGGCCGCCGCCAGAAAACACGGGAGACCAGTCGGCTCGAGGACATCGCCGGCATCGGCCCGCGCCGGCGCGCCAGCCTGCTCAAGCATTTCGGCGGCTTGGCTGGCCTCAAGTCCGCAGGCATCGAGGAGATCGCGCGCGTGGACGGCGTCAGCGCCGCCCTCGCGACCCGCATCTATGCTTCACTACACGGACTCGAAGCGCCCGCCGCACCGACCCAGGAATTGCCGTGAGGCTGACCATCCCGACCATGCTGACCATCTTCCGGATCCTGTTGATCCCGGTGCTGGTGCTGGTTTTTTACTGGAGCAATCGCTGGAGCAACGTCGTGGCCTGCGCCATCTTCGTGCTCGGGGCGCTGACCGACATCCTCGATGGCTGGGTCGCGCGCCGCTTCCAGATGTTTTCCGCCTTTGGCGCCTTCCTGGACCCGGTCGCGGACAAGCTGGCGGTGACGATCGCGCTGTTCCTGGTCGTGCAGTGGCACCACACCGTGCCGATCACCTTGCTGGCGGCGGTGATCGTTGGTCGCGAAATCACCATTTCGGCCTTGCGCGAATGGATGGCGCAGATGGGCGACCACGGCCTGGTCAAGGTCGCCGGCCTCGGCAAGCTCAAGACCATCGTGCAGATGACGGCGATCAGCTGCCTGATTTTCCGGGAGGACCTGTTCGGCGTGCCGGTATTCCTGATCGGCGAGTGGCTGCTCGGATTCGCGGCCGCGCTCACGCTCTGGTCCGGGTACGACTACCTCGCCGCGGCCTGGCCTTCCATGCGGAAAAGTGGCTAAAAACCGCCGTTTTGGCTCCGGGAGTTGACGATAACGCCGCTATCGCGGAAAATGCGCGGCTCATGCGGGAATAGCTCAGTTGGTAGAGCACGACCTTGCCAAGGTCGGGGTCGCGAGTTCGAGTCTCGTTTCCCGCTCCAGTTTTAAGTGAAGCCGACGTCACCGGCCGGGTGGCAGAGTGGTTATGCAGCGGACTGCAAATCCGCGTACGCCGGTTCAATTCCGACCTCGGCCTCCAACCCGAAACCCCGCCCCGGCGGGGTTTTGCTTTTCTGGCGTCGCTTCCTCGCCGGAGGCGAATCCGGCACCATGGCGGCGTGCCCGGGTGGCGAAACTGGTATACGCATGGGACTTAAAATCCCCCGGCCGCAAGGCCATGTGGGTTCGACCCCCACCCCGGGCACCAGCCAGATCAATTCCTTGGTCATGGCACCGTCTGATTTTGTACGGTATCCTGCCGTACAAGGAGTAACCGCCATGACCACCAGCGCCGCTCGTCTCGATCTGCGCCTGAACCCGACCGACAAGGCCCGCATCGCCCGCGCGGCAGACCTGCGCGGCGTGCCGCTGTCAGCCTTCG
>JANYBA010000254.1 GCA_025360985.1 Gammaproteobacteria bacterium
CCGCTCAACCTCGATCGTGTCACCCAGGAACTGAACCGCCAGTACAACAACCGCGGCAAGTACGGCGTCACCATCACCCCGACCGTGACCACGCTCGACCGCAACCGGGTCGACGTCCTGATCACGATCTACGAGGGCAAGGACGCCAAGATCCGCGATATCAACATCGTCGGCAATGACCTGTTCCCGGACGCCGCAATCCGCGAAGGCTGGGAATCGGGCACGCACAACTGGCTGTCCTGGTACCGCAAGGACGACCAGTACTCGCGCGAGAAGGTCTCCGGCGACCTCGAGAAGCTGTCGAATTACTACCTCGACCGCGGTTACGTCGACTACAACCTGGAATCGACCCAGATCGCGATCAGCCCGAGCAAGGAAGACCTGTTCATCACCGCCAACATCACCGAGGGCGAGCGGTACAAGGTGTCCGAGACCAAGGTCAGCGGCGACACGATCCTGCCGCTGGAACAGGTCGAGAAGATGGTGCTGATCAAGCCCGACGCCTATTTCTCCCGGGCGCTGCTCGAGCTGACCACCGATTCGATCACCACCATGCTGGCCAACATCGGCTATGCCTTCGCCGAAGTCACGCCGGTTCCGGACGTCGACCGCGAGAAGCACACCGTCGCCATCAACTTCGTGGTCAAGCCCGGTCCGCGCGTGACCGTGCGCCGGATCGTTTTCAAGGGCAACGCCCATACCTCCGACGACGTGTTGCGCCGGGAAATGCGCCAGTTCGAGAGCGCCTGGTATTCGCAGGCGGCGCTCGACCGTTCCAAGGTCCGCCTGCAGCGCACCGGCTTCTTCGAGACCGTCGACATCGACACGCCCAAGGTCGAGGGCAGCAACGACCAGGTCGACGTCGTCGTCACGGTCAAGGAGCGCAATGCCGGCAGCTTCGTGTTCGGCCTCGGCTATTCCCAGACCGGCGGCATCGTCACCAGCATCCAGCTGCAGCAGAACAACTTCCTCGGCACCGGCAACCAGTTCATCGTCGGCGTCCAGAAGAACAATTATTCCAACAGCTTCAATTTCTCCTACGTCAATCCGTACTTCACCAAGGACGGCGTGACGGTCGGCTACAACCTCAGCTACAGCGACTACAGCCAGTCGACCACCCAGACTGCGCGCTACGGCTCGGGCAACGCCGCCGGCGAAGTGACCTTCGGCCTGCCGCTGTCGGAAAACACCAGCATCAACGCCTCGCTGGGCATCTTCCGCAACGTCATCTCCACCTATGACGGTTCGACCCCGCCCGACGTCACCGGCTACCTCATCGACACCCTGGGCGACCGGGCCAAAGGCCCGGTCATCGACACCAGCCTGACCGATGACGACCGCAACCCGGCGACGCCGTCGGCCAACGACGACCTCGACCCGGCCCATCCTGACCCGATCGTGACGGGCGGTACAAGGCAATGGACCGTCAACGCCTGGACCTTCCGCACCGGCTGGGCGCGCGATACCCGCAACGACTACCTGCTGCCGACCCGCGGCACGCTCAATCGCATCCAGGCGGAGATGTCGCTGCCGGGCAGCGACCTCGAGTACTACAAGCTCAGCTACGACTTCGAGCACTACTGGCCGATCGCCCGTTGGCTGGTCTTCAAGTCGGCCTTCAGCCTGGGGTATGGCGATTCCTACGGCGACACCAGCAAGTCGACCTGTTTCTCGCGCGATGTCCTCGGCCAGAAGATCCCCGGCACCGGCGTTTCCTGCGGCCTGCCCTTCTTCAAGAACTACTACGCCGGCGGCCCCGGCTCGGTGCGCGGCTTCGTCGCCAACACCCTCGGCCCGACCTACGACGTCGGCACCAGCCCGCAGCCGCTCGGCGGCTCGGTCAAGACCGTGGGATCGTTCGAGCTGGCCTTCCCGAAGCTGGTCAGCGCGCCCGGCACCCGCCTGTCGGCGTTCTTCGACTACGGTTATGTCTTCACGCGCCCGGGTGAATTCAAGTTCAACCAGTTCCGCACCTCGGCCGGCATCGCCCTGCAGTGGCAGTCGCCGGTCGGCCCGATCTCGATCAGCTACTCGGTGCCGCTGAATTACGACACCAGTCAATGTGCTGGGCCCGCATGCCTGGATAACACCAAGGACCAGGTCGAGCGCCTGCAATTCACCTTCGGCCAGCAGTACTGACGGCAGCGGCCAGACACCGATGAGCGCTCCGGGCTTCACCCTGCAGGAGCTCGCCGAGCGCTTCGGCCTTGCGCTGCAGGGAGGTCCCGGCAGCGCCCGAGTCAACGGCGTTGGTACTCTTTCCGGCGCCGGATCTGGCCAGGTCGCATTCCTGGCCAATACCGCCTACCGGAAGCAGTTGCTCGACAGCCGCGCAGGCGTGGTCGTACTCGGCGCCAACGACGCCGGGCTCAGCCCGGTTCCCTGCCTCATCGCCGCGGATCCCTACTCGGCTTTCGCGCGGATTGCCTCGCTGTTCGAACCGGCCGTGGCGATCAGCCCGGGCATCCATCCCAGCGCCGTGGTAAGCGAACTGGCGACGATATCGCCCCGGTCCCAGGTCGGCGCGCTGGTGAGCATAGGCGCGCGCTCGGTGATCGAGGCCGGCGCGGTGATCGGACCGGGTTGCGTCATCGGCGAGGATTGCACGGTCGGCGCGGACTGCGTGCTCGGGGCACGGGTCACGCTCGTGGTTCGGGTGCGGCTCGGCCAACGCGTGCGCATCCATCCCGGCGCGGTGATCGGCGCCGACGGCTTCGGCCTCGCCATGGCCGATGGCCACTGGTTGAAGGTCCCGCAATTGGGCGGCGTGGCGATCGGCGACGATTGCGAAATCGGCGCCAACACCTGCATCGATCGCGGCGCGATCGAAGACACGGTGCTCGCCGAGGACGTGCGTCTCGACAACCTGATCCAGGTCGGCCACAACGTCGTGATCGGCGCCCACACCGCCATGGCCGGCTGCGTCGCCGTCGCCGGCTCGGCGCGGATCGGCAGCCATTGCCTGATCGGCGGCGGCGTCGGCATCGTCGGCCACATCGAGATCTGCGATCGCGTGCTGGTCACCGCCAGGACCCTGGTCACCCATTCCATCCTCGAACCGGGCGAATATTCCTCGGGCACGCCATTCCAGCCCAGCCGCGACTGGCGTCGCAATGCCGCCAGGTTCAAGAAGCTCGACAAGCAACTGGACGCGCTCGCGCGTAAAATCACCGACCGACAGCCGTCCAAGGAATGACCCGATGAGCGCAACCGCCCCGACGATGCCCGTGGACGTGATCCGGATCCAGGAGTTGATGCCGCATCGCTACCCGTTCCTGCTGATCGACCGGGTGCTTGAGCTGGAACCGGACAAGCGCATCCGCGCCATCAAGAACGTCACCATCAACGAGCCGTTCTTCGTCGGCCACTTCCCCGGCCACCCGGTCATGCCCGGCCTGCTGGTCGTCGAGGCGATGGCCCAGGCCGGCGGCCTGCTCTCGCAGCTGTCGCTGCTGGACGCGCCGGTAAAGTCCGACAAATTGTTCTACCTGGTCAAGGTCGACAACGCCCGCTTCAACCGCATGGTCGTGCCCGGCGACCAACTCGAATTCGAAGTCGTGCTCAAGCGCACCATCCGGAACATGGCCCAGTACGACTGCCTGGCCCGGGTCGACGGCAAGACCGTCGCCAGCGCCGACATCCTCTGCGCCGAGGGCAGGTAATGCCGGCGGTCCACGCGACCGCCCTGGTCGACCCGGCCGCGCGAATTGCCGCCGGCGTCGAGGTCGGCGCCTACACCGTCATCGGCGCCGGCGTGGAAATCGCCGAGGGCTGCCGGATCGGCAGCCACTGCATGATCTCCGGGCCGACCCGGATCGGTCGCGGCACCGTCATCCATTCCCACGCGACCGTCGGCAACGACCCGCAGGACAAGAAGTTCAAGGGCGAGCGCACCGAACTGGTGATCGGCGAACGCAACACCATCTTCGAATTCACCACCATCAGCCGCGGCACCCAGGACGGCGGCGGCGTTACCCGCATCGGCGACGACAACTGGATCATGGCCTACGTGCACATCGCCCACGATTGCAGCATCGGCAGCCAGGTGATCATGGCCAACAACGCCGCCCTCGCCGGCCACGTCACGATCGAGGACTGGGTGGTGCTCGGCGGCTATTCCACCGTGCACCAGTTCTGCAAGATCGGCGCGCACGCCTTCATCGGCATGGGCAGCATGATCAATGCCGACGTGCCGCCGTTCGTGATGGTCGCCGACCGTTACGCCGAGCCGCGCGGCATCAATAGCGAAGGCCTGAAGCGGCGCGGTTTCGACAGCGAGCGCGTCGCCGCGATCAAGCGCGCGTATCGGGCGATCTACCTGTCCGGCAAGCCGCTGGCCGAGGCCAAGGCGGAACTGGCGCAGGGCGCCGCCGGCTCCGAAGACGTCCGCCAGATGCTGGACTTCATCGAAGCCAGCACGCGCGGGCTGCTGCGCTGAAGTCGATGCGCATCGCGCTCGTCGCCGGCGAAGCATCGGGCGACCGCCTCGGCGCCGGCCTGGTCGCCGAATTGCGGCGCCGCTTCCCGGACGCGGAATTCGCCGGCATCGGCGGACCCTTGATGCGCGCCGAAGGATTCCAGGCCTGGCACGACTGCGAAGAACTGGCGGTCATGGGCCTGGCCGAAGTCCTGCGCCACCTGCCGCGGTTGTTGCTGTTGCGCCGGCGGGTGGGCAATCGACTGCGCGCATGGCGACCGGACGTTTTCATCGGCATCGATGCGCCCGATTTCAACCTCGGCCTGGAAAAGCGCTTGCGGCGCGCGGGCCTGCGCACCGTGCACTACGTCAGCCCGTCGGTCTGGGCCTGGCGCGAGGACCGGGTGGCGAAGATCGGCCGCAGCGCCGACCTGGTGCTCTGCCTGTTCCCGATGGAACCACCGATCTACGAACGCCACGGCGTCCGCGCCACCTTCGTCGGCCATCCCCTGGCCGATGAATTCGCCCTGGTGCCGGATACGACCGGCGCGCGACGTCGGCTGGCATTGCCGCAGGGCGGACCGGTATTGGCGCTCCTGCCTGGCAGTCGGCTGGGCGAAATCCGGCGCTTGTTGCCGATCTTCCTGGAAGCGGCCAAGCGCCTGACTTTGCGCCTGCCGGGCCTGGTGGTGGTGATTCCGGCCGCGAACGCCGCCTGCGCGGCGGCGATCGACGCACAACTGGCGCAGTCGCCGCTCGCCAACGTCGTGCGCTTCGACGGCCGCGCGCACGAATGCCTGGTCGCCGCCGATGTCGTGTTGCTGGCTTCGGGGACGGCGGCGCTGGAAGCGATGCTGGCCAAACGGCCGATGGTCGTCGCCTACCGGCTGTCGAACTGGAGCTATCGCCTGGTCGTGACGCTGGGCCTGATGAAAGTCAGCCGCTACAGCCTGCCGAACGTGCTCGCCAACGAGCCGGTCGTGCCGGAACTGATGCAGGACGACTGCACGCCGGAAAACCTCGTCGACGCGCTGGCGCATTGGCTGCAGGATCCGGAAGCCTGCGAAACCCTGCAGCCGCGCTTCACGGCCATCCACGAACGCCTGCGCAGGGGCGCCTCGTCGCGCGCCGCCGACGCCATCGCCGACTTGCTCGCCGGCCGGCGTTTTGATCAACCCAGCGATGCGACCTGAAGCGGTCGCCGGCGTCGACGAAGCCGGTCGCGGGCCATTGGCCGGTCCGGTGGTTTGCGCCGCGGTCATCCTCGATCCGGGCAAGGCCATCGCCGGACTGGCCGATTCCAAGGCCTTGAACGCGGCCGCGCGCGAGCGGCTGTTCCCGCTGATCCAGTCGCGGGCGCTGGCCTGGCGGGTGATCTTCGTCGACGTCGACGAGATCGACCGGATCAACATTTTCCAGGCGACCATGATCGGCATGCGGCGCGCCCTGGCCGGTTTGCCGATTGCGCCGACCCATGCCCTGATCGATGGCAACAAGCTCCCGACTGGGCTGCCCTGCGGCGCCGAAGCGCTGGTCGGCGGCGATGCCCACGTGCCGGCGATCATGGCGGCCTCGATCCTGGCCAAAGTCAGCCGCGATCGCTACATGCTCGATTTGCATGCACGTTTCCCCTGCTACGGCTTCGATCGCCACAAGGGCTATCCGACGCCGGCGCACCGCGAAGCGCTGGCACGGCTCGGTCCCTGCCCGGAACACCGCCGCAGCTTCGCGCCGGTGCGGCAGCTGGTTTTTCCGCTGGGCCTTGCCTAGTTCGAAAGTCACTGCGACCAACGGCCCGCGCGCCAATGCGTGCAACCGTCCACACTTCGGCGGCATCAATGACAAGTGCGGGCCTGTCGCCCGCAAGACGAGGCAGCCATGGACCTTAATTCGACACTGCGGCAATTGCTCGGCGATCCGGACTGGCCATTGCCGGCCGAACTCAAGGAGCTTGCGCAAAGCCAGCTCGACGATCGCCCCGCCGCCAATCAACCCGACCTCGTGGAGCGACTCGACGGCGAGGTCCAGGATTACCTGGATTACTGCCGGTTCCGTGATCACCAGAAGCCGCGCGGATCGCTGTTCGAACGCCATGCCGCGTGGGAAGCCGCCTGCCTCGCCGAGGCCTGTGCGATCATCCATCGGCAGAACGTGCGCGACGGTGGTTACGTGCCGCAAGCTTTGTTCAGCGAGCCACTGCGGGTCTACTGAATCCTCTTGGTTCCGGCGGCCGTGTCAAGCCTTGCCGGCCCCCGGCAAGGCACCTAAGCTGGACGCCCGCTGCCGGCGTCCCGCATGCCCCCCTCGTTCGTCCACCTGCACCTGCACAGCGAATTTTCGCTGACCGATTCGACGTTGCGCATCGCCGAGTTGGTCGAACGCTGCGCCGCGCTCGGGCTGCCGGCGGTGGCGGTCACCGACAACGCCAACCTGTTCGCGCTGGTCAAGTTCTTCAAGACCGCCGAAGCCGCCGGACTCAAGCCGCTCGCCGGCGCGGATCTCTGGGTGGCCGAACCGGGCCAGGCGCCTGCGCGGGTCACCGTCCTGTGCCAGGACCACTCCGGATTCCTGAGCCTCTCGCGCCTGCTCACGCGCGCCTACCTCGAAGGCCATCGCGGCGATTGCGTGGTCGTGCAGCCGGACTGGTTGCTGCGCGATTGCCTCGGCCTGTTCCTGCTCGCGGGCCGAACCAGTCCGATCGGAATGGCGCTTGCCGCCGGCAAGGACGACCAGGCCCGGCTCTGGTTGCGCGAAGCGCGTGAGGTATTCGGCGACCGCCTGTATCTCGAACTCACGCGCACTGGCCGCGACGGCGAGGACGCGTTCAATGCCGCCGCGTTGGCGCTGGCGGCCGAATACGAGCTGGCGGTGGTCGCGACAAACGACGCGCGCTTCCTCGCACCCGGGGATTTCGAGGCGCACGAGGCGCGCGTGTGCATCGCCACCGGCTGGGTGCTGGACGATCCCAAGCGGCCGCGCGACTACACGCGCGAGCAATACCTGAAATCGCCGGAAGAAATGGCCGCTTTGTTCGCCGATGTCCCGGAGGCGCTGGAAAACACCGTCGAGCTGGCCAAGCGCTGCAATCTGGAACTGAGCCTCGGCAAGTATTTTCTTCCGGAATTCCCCGTCCCCGAAGGTCACACGCTCGACAGCTGGATCCGGCACAGCGCGCGCGAAGGGTTGGCCCTGCGACTCGAACGCCACGCGCTGGCAGCGGGCTACAGCCGCGACGATTATTTCCGCCGGGTCGACACCGAGCTCGACGTGATCGTGGCGATGGGCTTTCCCGGCTACTTCCTGATCGTCGCCGACTTCATCAACTGGGCCAAGCGCAACGACATCCCGGTCGGACCCGGGCGCGGTTCCGGCGCCGGCTCGCTGGTGGCGTGGGCCCTGGGCATCACCGACCTCGACCCGAACCAGTACGACCTGTTGTTCGAGCGCTTCCTGAATCCGGAGCGGGTGTCGCTGCCCGATTTCGACATCGATTTCTGCATGGACCGCCGCGACGAGGTGATCGACTACGTCGCCCGCAAGTACGGCCGCGACAAGGTCAGCCAGATCATCACCTACGGCACCATGGCGGCGAAGGCGGTGGTGCGCGACTGCGGCCGCGTACTCGGCTATCCGTATCCGTTCGTCGACGGCATCGCCAAGCTCATTCCGCTGACGCTCGGCATCACCCTCGACGACGCCCTCGGCGTGTCCGACGCCGCGCGCAAGGACAACAACCTGGTCTCCGCCGAATTGGTGCAGCGCTATCGCAACGAGGACGACGTCCGCGACCTGATCGACCTGGCGCGCAAGCTCGAAGACCTGACCCGCAACGCCGGCAAGCACGCCGGCGGCGTGGTGATCGCGCCGACGCCGCTCACCGACTTCTCGCCGCTGTTTGCCGAACACGCGGCCAAGGGCGAGACGGCGAAGTCGGTGGTGACCCAGTTCGACAAGGACGATGTCGAGGCGGTCGGCCTGGTCAAGTTCGATTTTCTCGGCCTGCGCACGCTGACCATCATCGACTGGGCGGTCAAGGCGATCAACGCGCGCCGCCGGGTCGCTGGCGAAGACCTGCTGGACGTCATCGCCCTGCCGTTGGACGACCCGGCCACCTACGCGCTGCTGTCCAAGGGCCAGACCACGGCGGTGTTCCAGTTCGAATCGCGCGGCATGAAGGACTACATCCGCAAGCTGCAGCCGAGCGTGTTCGAGGACCTGATCGCCCTGGCGGCCCTGTATCGTCCCGGCCCGCTCAACTCCGGCATGGTCGACGACTTCATCGACCGCCGACACGGCCGCGCCACCGTCAATTATCCGCATCCGCTGCTTGAACCGATCCTCAAGCCGACCTACGGCGTGATCGTCTACCAGGAACAGGTGATGCAGATCGCCCAGGTCATGTCCGGCTATTCGCTGGGCGGGGCCGACCTGTTGCGGCGCGCGATGGGCAAGAAGAAGCCCGAGGAAATGGCCAAGGAGCGCGTCAATTTCGAAGCTGGCGCCGAGAAGAACGGCATCGCCGCGCGCACCGCGACCTCGATCTTCGACCTGATGGAAAAATTCGCCGAGTACGGCTTCAACAAGTCGCACTCGGCCGCCTACGCGCTGGTCGCCTACCAGACCGCCTGGCTGAAAACGCACTACCCGGCCGAGTTCATGGCCGCGACGCTGTCGTCGGACATGGACAACACCGACAAGGTGGTGAATTTCCTCGGCGAAGCACGCGACATCGGCCTGAATGTCTTGCCGCCGGACGTGAACTCATCCGACTACATGTTCCAGGCCATGGATGCCAAGCTCGTGCGCTACGGCCTCGGCGCGGTCAAGGGCGTCGGCCGCGGCGCCTGCGAAGCCATCGTCGAGGCGCGCCGCGAGCGCGGACCGTTCCGCGACCTGTTCGACTTCTGCCGGCGCGTGGATTCGACGCGACTCAACCGCCGCGTGCTCGAGGCATTGATCCAGGCCGGCGCGCTCGACGCCCTCGGCGCCAACCGCGCTTCGCTGATGCTGCAGTTGCCCGAGGTGCTCAAGGCGACCGAGCAGATGGCGCGCGAGCGCGAGGCCGGACAGTCGTCGCTGTTCGGCGGCGGCGGCGATTCCGAGATCCACATCGAGCTGCCGACCACGGCGGACTGGCCGCTGGAACAGAAACTGTTCGGCGAACGCGAAACGCTTGGCCACTACCTCAGCGGCCATCCACTCGATCCCTGGAAGGACGAACTGGCCGGCCTGGTCGGCATCACCCTCGCCGACCTCGAGCGCTTGTGGAACGACAAGAAGGATCGGCGCGGCGAGGCGCAGGTCGTGGTCGCCGGCATGGTGACGATGCTGCGCCGGCGCGGCGACAGCCAGGCCTTCGTGCAGATCGAGGATCCGCGCGGGCGGCTCGAATGCGCGTTCTTCAGCGACAGCTTCAACGAATTCGCACCGCTGCTTACCCGCGACCGGATCATCGTCGTCGAGGGCAGCCTGCGCGAAGACAGTTTCAATGGCGGCTTTTCCCTGCGGGCCCGGCAGTGCTGGGATTTCCGCGCCCTGTGCAGCCAGCACGGCCGGCGCCTGGCGCTCACCGTGGACCTGCGCCAGCCGGGAACCTGGGAACGACTGCAGCAGACGCTGGCGGGTTTTCGCCCGGGTGGTACCCCGCTGCGCCTCGACCTGGTCACGCCGGCCTCGCGCGGCACGCTCGATTTGAACGGCAGCAACTCGGTGCGCAGCGACCCGGAGCTCGTTACTGCCTTGCGCGCCCTGCCCGGCGTCAGCGCCGTCAGCCTCGCCCTGCACCGCCCCTGGGGCGGGGATCGCTGAGCAACGTCCCTGTCAGACCAGCCCTGCTAGACTGATTCCCGCCCCAGCACCCACCCACGGCGCATGAACCCGAACTTCCTCGACTTCGAACAGCCGATCGCCGACCTGGAAGCCAAGATCCAGGAGCTCCGCCACGCCAGCACCGGCCAGTCGGTGAACATCGACGACGAGGCCAACGGCCTGCAGGAAAAACTGCGTGCGCGCACCGCCGAGATTTTCCAGGCGCTGACGCCGTGGCAGAT
>JANYBA010000276.1 GCA_025360985.1 Gammaproteobacteria bacterium
GAAATCGTCGCGTCCGGCTTGCACGCTTTCGATCTCGGCCTTGGGAAATTCGCCGCGCAGTTCCGCCAGCAGTGCCGTTTCGTCTTCGCCCAGCGCCACCGCGCAGATGCCGCGTTCGGTCGCCGCCACCAGGGCGCGGCCGAGCGTGGTGTCGATCAGGCTCCAGTGGATGCGCATGCCCTCGCCGCCGCGGCGGTAGACGCCGGGCGGCATCCCGAGGCGCGCGGCGCCGTCTTCGTAAACGCGGCTGGGCGAACCGTAACCAGCATCGACCACGGCGCGGGTGACGTCGCCGCGATCGCGCAGGCCCTGCTTCAACGTGGCGAGTTTGACCTGGGCGCGGTATTCGGCCGGCGACAGCCCGAATTGTTCGCGAAAGCGCCGTTGCAGGTGGGTCGGGCTCAGGCCGACCGCGGCGCCGAGGGCGTCGAGAGAGCGATCGTCGACGTCGAGCAAGCGACGCGCCCGCTCCAGGCGTGGGTCATTGGTGGTTTTGCTCGTACTCGCGTTCATGCCAGCAGGTTAGCCGGCGCGCGCGGCGCCGGCTATCCGAATCTTGCGACGCTGCGCCGACGCGCCGTCTTTCCACCCTCGCTCAACTCTCTCCCACCTTGGGGAGAGGGAGAAGGAACTAATTGGTCCAGACCAGCGCTTGCTTGGTCGCCGGCAGCACTTGCGCGGCCAGGGTCGGATTGCCGCGCAACAGGGTGATGGCGTCGGCCAGGATCGCCGCCGATTCCTTCAGCAGCGGGTCCGGGCGCTTCTTCGCCGCTTCCTCGGCCGCGACCTGGGCGGCGAGGTTGCGCTCGTCGGCCTGCAGGCCGTCGTCGTCTTTTTCGTCGGCCGGATCGGTGGTCGCCAGGCCAAGCGCCTTGCGCTGGGCGTCGCGTTGCTTGCGCAGCGCTTCCATGCGGTCGCGCTCGGCGCGACGGTCGGCTTCGTTGAGCGAAATGACTTTCTTGTCGCGCTCGCTGCGGTACTGGGCCACGTCCTGCGTCCACCACTGGTACTCGGGATCGCTGGCGGCGCGGGCGGCGTGCAGGGCCAGCAGGCGCGGCAGGATCGGCGGGAAATTGCCGAGCATTTCGTGCGCGGCCGGCCCGATGCGGGTCGCCGGCAAGGCGTTGTCGTAGGTGCTTTCGCCGAATTCGCTGGCGTCGACCGTGACCGGGTACTGGATCTCGGGCACCACGCCGGCGTGTTGGGTGGTGCCGCCGTTGACGCGGAAGAACTGCGCCACGGTCAACTTGATGGCGCCGAACTTGACGCCATCGCGCGCGCCGCGGCGATCCAGGTCCATCAGGTTCTGCACCGTGCCCTTGCCGAAGGTCGGCTCGCCGATGATCAGGCCGCGACCGTAGTCCTGGATGGCGGCGGCGAAGATTTCCGTGGCCGACGCCGAACTGCGATTGACCAGCACCGCCAGCGGGCCATCCCAGGCGACGCCGCTGCTCTCGTCGGCGTCGACGTCGACCGAGCCGCCGGATTCCTTGACCTGCACCACCGGGCCGCGGTCGATGAACAGGCCGGTCAGGGTGATCGCTTCCTGCAGGGAGCCGCCGCCGTTTTCGCGCAGATCCATGACCACGCCGTCGACCTTGGCCGCCTTGAGTTGGGCGAGCAGGCGGGCGACGTCGCTGGTGGCCGAGCGGGCGTCGGGATCGCCGCGGTTGGCGGCTTCGAAATCGAGGTAGAACTCCGGCAGGGTGATCACGCCGATCTTCTTGCCCTGCATCTCGATGATCGACTGGCTGGCCGCCTGTTCTTCGAGCTTGATCTTGTCGCGCACCAGCGACACCAGACGATGCTGGCCGTCGACGCCGACGTCGCCGGGCAGGATGTCGAGCCGCACCTTGGTGCCCTTTTTGCCGCGGATCAGGTCGACCACGTCGTCGATGCGCCAGCCGATCACGTCGGTCATCGCGCCGGTGTCGCCCTGGCCGACCGCGACCACGCGGTCGCCGACCTTGACCTTGCCCGATTCGATCGCCGGGCCGCCGGGCCCGAGGGTACGGATCAGCACGAATTCGTCCTGGCGCTGCAGCACCGCGCCGATGCCCTCCAGCGACAGGCGCATGTTCATGTTGAAGTTCTCGAAGCTGCGCGGGCTCATGTAGCTGGTATGCGGATCGATCGAGCTGGCGTAGGAATTCATGAACGTCTCGAAAACATCGTCGCCGCGCGCCTCGCGGGCGCGGGTGCCGACGCTGGCGTAACGCTTGTCGAGGGTCTTGCGGATTTCATCCATCGAGCGCCCGGCCAGCTTGAGCCGCAGGACGTCGTTCTTGACGTACTTGCGCCACAGGTCGTTGACCGTCGCCGTGTCCGGCGCCCAGGCGGCCTTCTCGCGGTCCCAGCCCCAGGATTCCTTGGCGCTGAAATCGAAGGGCTTGGCGAGCAAGGCGCGGGCGTAGGCGACGCGCTGGTCGACGCGCCGCAGGTAGAGATTGAAGATGTCGTAGGCCGGGCTGATGTCCTGGCCCTTGATCGCGTCGTCCAGGCTCGTGCGGTACTTGTCGAAGCCGGTGATGTCGGCCTGGGTGAAATACAGCTTCTGCGGGTCGAGCGCCTCCAGGTAGCGCCGGAAGATGTCCGCCGACAGGGAATCGTCGAGCGCTACCGAGTGATAGGCGTAGTGGCTGTCGGAAAGCACGCCGTAGACCACGCGGGACGCCGCTTCCTGGGCCTCGGTGGGCGCGAGCGCGGCGCTCTGGACAGCGGGCGTCGGCACGACCGCGGCGGCGAGCGCCA
>JANYBA010000395.1 GCA_025360985.1 Gammaproteobacteria bacterium
TCGCCGATTCCCGAGGAATTGCGCCGGATGCTCGGGGTCCGCGTGCGCGCGATGGCGCCGCGCGCGCCGCCGACGTCGAATTCGACGTCGGCGGACCGCGTCGTGCCGGGCGAGCCGATCGCACCAGGCTTGCTGCTCACCGAGTCGCTGCACGATTGGCCGGAAGCGCCAGCGTTGCTTGATGCCGCGTTCGGCGGCATGGCTTGCATCGAGCGCGATCGACTGCTCGCTTTCGATACCGAAACGACCGGATTGGCCGGCGGCACCGGCACGCGCGCCTTCATGATCGGCGCGGCCGATTGGCGCGGCGGACGACTGCGCTTGCGCCAGCTCACTACCACCACGCTCGGCGCCGAGGCGGCGATGCTCACGACATTTGCGCAATGGTTGCACGAGGACACCGTGCTCGTGAGCTACAACGGCAAGTGCTACGACGCACCTCTGCTCAACACGCGTTACCGATTGGCGCGACAGCCCAGCCCCTTGCCCGGGCTGGCGCACTTGGACCTGCTGCATCCGGCGCGTCGGCGTTGGCGCGGTCGCTGGGAGAATTGCCGGCTGGCGACCATCGAGCGACAGGTGCTGGGCGTGGTGCGCGAGGACGATCTGCCGGGCTCGGAAGCGCCGCGTGCCTGGCTCGATTTCCTGCGCGGCGGTTCGGCGCGCGACCTGCGCCGGGTCGCGGCGCACAACGCGCAGGACCTGCGCAGTCTCGTGGGCTTATTGCAGCGCCTGTCCGCCGGCAGCGAACACGAGGTCTGAATGCGGCTTGCGCGCCCAGCGCAGCACGAGGGTGGCGGCGAAACCGAGCGAGGCAACCAACAGGAGGAATTCCAGCGATTCCGGCGGCACGTCGGCATCAGGGAACAGGCTCGCCAACAGCCACGTGCAGACGGGAACGGCTGCTGCGATCGCCAGCAGCAGCACGCGGCCGAACTCGGGCAGGGCCGGTACATGGGAAAACACCGGCAGGGTGACCTGCAGCAGCAGCCAGCCGAGCAACAGGAGCGCCAGCGCCAACCGGGTGGTAGGGCGCAGGCTTTGCAGCAAGGAGAAGGGGGCGGCGGTCGCGGCGGTGTTCACGGCGCTCATTTTAGCAAGATCGCCGCCTTCCACGGGCCCGGGAATCGTGAGCCAATGCATAATACCGGTCAGTGCCTTCGCTTCCTGGCCGGAGGGTGACCGCCATGGACAAGTTGAACCTGCACGACCCGCTGTTCGCCACGTACGCCATCGCTGCGTCGCTGATGATCCTCAAGGCGGTGGCGATGTCCTGGCTCACCGTCGCGCGCATGATGAAGGCCAAGGGCGGCTTCCGTTCGCCCGAGGACCTGCGCAAGACCACACTCAATCCCGAGCCGCGGCCCGAGCAGGTCGGGCCGAACGACTACGTCGATCGCATCCGCCGCATCCAGCTCAACGACCTGGAGAACCTGCCGTTCTTCCTGGTCGCGGGTTTGCTATTTATCCTCACTCAACCGTCGCTGCCGATGGCGCAGTGGCTGCTGTATGGCTACGTGGTGTCGCGGCTACTGCATTTCGTCGTCTACCTGCGCGCCAGCGACCACGAAACCCGTGCCACCTTCTGGACGATCGGCTCGCTCATCCTCATCTACATGACTGCGCGCACGCTGTGGGTGGCGATTGCAGGGTGAAATCGGCGGCGTAGCCCCTATAGTGCCGGGATGTCCGGTTCCTGCCGCCCATTGATCGCCGCGCTGCTGCTCGCCGCCGCGCCGTTGGCGCAGGCGCGCGTGGTGTATCGCTGCATCCAGCACGGCACCGTGAGCCTGGCGACCGCGCCGGAGCCGGGCTCCAAGTGCACGGCGCAGACCGTGGACGACAACGCCGCCAAGCTGCCGAACCTGTGGGGCGTCAACGGCACCCAGTCGGGCGTGCTCTACGAACGCCAGCAGGATGGCGTCACCGTCTACAGTACGCGCGACCTGCCGGGCTCCACGCCGGTGCTCACCTTCACCGTCACGCCGCCGCCGGGCGCGCCGGCGCACGCCGGCCTCGGCCACATCGGCCAGCCGCGCACCGATATTCACTCGGAAATATTCAAGTCCGCCGCGCACGCCAACCGCATCGAAGACGCCTGGCTGCGGGCGATCGCCCATGCCGAAAGCGACATGCAAGCCGACGCGGTATCGCCGAAGGGCGCGCAGGGCATCATGCAGTTTCTGCCGAAAACGTCAGCGGAATTCAAGGTTGCGGACCCGTTCTCGCCGGCGCAATCGATCCAGGGCGGCGCGCGCCTGCTCGGCTCGCTGTTGCGCCGCTACAAGGGCGACCACCACCTCGCCGCCGCTGCCTACAACGCCGGCATCGGCGCGGTGGCGCGTTACGGCGGCATCCCGCCTTACGCGGAGACGCTGGCCTATGTCGAAAAAGTCGATGTCCTGTTCGAGCGCTACACCGTCGCGCTGAAGGTTCCAGCCAAGCACCGGAGGAAGAAGTAGAAGCCGGTCAGCGCAAGGCTCCGGCGATTGGCTTGGCCTTGCCGTCCCCGGCTGCCATCGGCGCGACGCCCAGGGCCGATTCGATGGTCCGCAGCAGGTCGTAGTGGTCATGGCGTTCGTGGATTTCGCCCGGAACGACTCTATCGCCCCAGAGCGCGGCGTAAACGCGATTGTCGCCATGGCGTCGGTAAGGCCAGGGCTCGCCGTCTTCGTCGAAGGTCACGATCAGCACCACGTCGCGACGGAATGCGGGGTCGTCGAGCAGGGCGCTGAAATGTCGCGCCAGCCAGGCGTCGGACACGGCCAGCGGCCCGGAGTGGGCGTCGCTGTCGAGGTCGGGGATCACCAGTGAAAACTGCGGCAGGCTGTGCGCGCGCGCGTCGGCGAGGAAGTCGTCGAAGCCCGTGATGTGCTTGCGGCACAGCTTCTTGTCGTCCTGGATGTCGGCAAAACTCATGAAGGGCTCGTGCTTGCGGACATAAAGACCGATCCTGGCCCGCGGATCGCAGGTGCCGCCCGGATAGCCCTCCGCGTACGAACGCCAACTGTCCAGCCGTTGCCCCAGGTGGGCGCGGTAGAGCCTGACCGTGGAATCGTTGCGAACGCCCTCGCGACTGCCCGAGATTAGTGCGACGTAATTGGGTTGCGACGGATGCCCGATTGCGTGGTAGTCCGACAGGTAGGCGCCTTCGTGGGCGAGGCGCCACAGGAAGGGCAGGTTCTTCTGGTCGAGCGCCGAAGCGGCGTACTTGTTCTCGAGCATCACCAGCACGAACCGCGGCTTCTCCGTCGCCGGAACGGGCGCGGGCACGATGCGATCGGTCGGCTTCTCGGCCAGCGCCGACGGACTGCCGGACAAAAGCAGCATGAGTACCGACAGCAGTAACGACCGACTCAAGATTCCTGACTCCGAACGGCGGGACCGTGGGCAGAGAATGACCGATTTCGCCGCTGCCGCCCAACCTTTGGCACATGGACGCGGCGGCTGGCGCAGCGCCCAATCAGCGGCATGACGAGCATGGCGGTCGCCGACGAACTGGATTTCGAGCTCTCGCCCGTGGAGCGGCTGCTGGCGCGGACGCCACTGGCGGCACTCGGCGAGTTCCGTTGCCCGACCGATGCGCCGCAGTTTCGCGGCGGCGGGCCGCAACCCTGCGCCTACGTGGCATTTGCGCGCACGCCGGTGAAGATCAGTCCCTATCGCGGACGCCCGGAGTTGTGCACGCCGGCGATCGCGTCGTTCTACAACGAAGGCGACGTCTACGATCGGCAGGCGGTCGGGGATCGTGGCGACAACAGCGACTGGATCGCCATCTCGCCAACGCTGCTCGACGAGCCCACGGGATTCGCCGGCTGTTTCGCCCCGATCGCGAGCGAAAGTTTCCTGGCCCAGCAGCGCTTGTTCCGGCGTGCGAAAAGCGGCCCGGCCCTGTCGGCGCTGGCGATGGAAGAATCGGTACTGCACTTGCTGCAGACCCTGCTGCGGGAGGCGAACGGCCACTGGCGGCGCGATGGCGCCAGCGCCAAGCTGCGGCCCGGCAGCGGGCGCCGCCGCCAGCGCATGGTCGACGATGCCAAACAGTTGATCGCCATTCGTTTCCGCGACGATCTGTCGCTGGCCGAACTGGCTCGGCAAGTGAACGGATCGCCAGCCCACCTGGCGCGGGCGTTCCGCGCCGCCACCGGAACGACCGTGCACGACTACCGGACCCAATTGCGCTTGCGTGCGGCCTTGCCGTTGTTGCCGGACTTCCGCAACGACATCGCGGCGCTGGCGCTGGACCTCGGCTTCTCGAGCCACAGCCACTTTGGCGAGGCCTTCCGCCGCCAGTTCGGCCTGACGCCTTCGGAATACACCGGACGTCCGCGCCTGAACTGAGCACGATCCTGATAGCGGGCCAAGGCCGGCCCGTCCAGGCTCGAAGGCAGTCCGCCCGAGGAATTCCCATGCGACCTTCCCTGTATCCGTTCCTGCTGCTCCTGCTTGCGCAAGCCGCGGCGACATCCGCCGCCGAGCCCGGCATGCCGGAAGCGATGGCCAAGCTCCAGGGCGGCGATGCCGATGCCGCGAAAACGATCCTGACCGCGGGGGTCGCCCGCGATCCGGGCAACGTCCGCGCCTGGCGGGCCTTGGGGAATGCCTGCATCGCCTTGAAAACGCCGGACTGCGCGGAAGCGGCGTTCCGGAAGTCGCTGCAACTGGAGCCCTATGCGCCGCAAGCGTTTTACAACCTCGGCGTGGTCTTCACGATGCGCAAGGACAAGGACCAGGCGTTCGCCTGGTTGGGCAAGGCCAAGGCGACGCATCGCCAGGACATGACCGTGATCGCCAACGACAAGGACTTGGCCGACCTTCGCGCCGACCCGCGCTTCGCCGCGTTGCTGCCGACACCGGCCGACTTCGCCGATCCGTTCGTGGAGCCAGTGCGCATCATCCGCGAATTCGATGGCGAAGCGGCCAACGACCAGTTCGGCTGGATCGCCCGCAAGCTCGGCGACATCGACGGCGATGGTGCCGCCGATTTCGTCACCTCCGCGCCGACCAGTGCCGGCGGCGGCAAGAACGCCGGTCGCGTCTACGCGTACTCCAGCCGTAGCGGCAAATTGCTGTGGACGGTGGACGGCAAACCCGAGGACCAGCTCGGCACCGGCGTCGAGTCGGCCGGCGATACCGATGGCGACGGCATCGTCGATGTCGTCGCCGGCGCGCCCGGCACCGGCAAGGCCTTCGTCTACTCCGGCAAGGACGGCCACGCGCTGCTCAGCTTCAGCGCCGAAGATCCGAAAGACCAGTTCGGCCAGCACACGACTTCGGCCGGCGATATCGATGGCGACGGCCATGCCGATGTCATCGTCGGCGCGCCGGGAAACAATGCCGGTGGCAAAGGGGCAGGGCGTGCCTATGTCTACTCCGGCAAGGACGGCCACGTGCTCCTGACCCTGACCGGCGAACGCGCTGGCGACGGCTACGGCAGCACGGTCGGCGGCTACAGCGATGGCAAGCATCGATTCCTGCTGGTCGGCGCGCCGGTCGCCGGACCGAACAAGACCGGGCGCGTCTACGTCTACGACGGCTTGACCGCAAAACCGCAGTTCATCGTCGAGTCCGACGACACCGGCAATGCGCTGGGCATGATGTTTACCTCGGTTCTCGGCGACACCGATGGCGACGGCGTGCCGGATGTCTACGCCTCGGATTGGTCGAACACCGCCAAGGGCCGTTCGACCGGGCGCGTCTACGTGCATTCCGGCGCCGACGGCCATCGCCTGCTCACACTTACCGGCCAGACCATGGGCGAGGGATTCGGCACGACCTTGGCCGTTGCCGGCGATGTCAACCACGACGGCCACGCCGACCTGGTCGTCGGCTCCTGGCAATACGCCGGCGCGGCGATTTCCGGCGGCCGCGCAATCCTGTATTCCGGCAAGGACGGCAGCATCCT
>JANYBA010000357.1 GCA_025360985.1 Gammaproteobacteria bacterium
TCGATCGACATAGTCGAACTCAACCCGGCCTTCGACGAACACAACCGCACCGGCCTGCTGGCGGTGGACTTGGTCGAAAGTCTGTTCGGCAAGTCCACCCTGATGCGCGACTAGTTCGGCGTTTTCAATTCGGCGTAATCAGTTGGGATCGGGCACGAATCCGATCGGGAACGGGTCGGGCTGGCTGCGGTAACCGCGGGACGGCAAGATGCCCCGGGCCGCCAGCGCCTCGTAGGAATCGTAGAACAGCGCCAACGTCTGGTTTGGGCGGGTGCTGTCGCGCTCGAATTGCGTCTGCGTGACCGGGTCGTAACGGCGCTGGCCGTGGCCGGTGCCGAGCTCTTGCCTGGCGATTCCGTTTTCGGCGAGGCGACCGTCGTCACGCTCGGCATAGGGCGAGCCGCCCGCACTGGCCATGGCGTCGGTGGCTTGATCAGCCTTTCGGCTGTTGGAAGCCGCGGCCGGTGCTGCCTGCGCGGACTCCCGGGCGGCCTGGTCTTGGGCACGGCCGATCATCGGCAGTGGCTGCTGCGGTGGCGAATACGGAATCGGGTCGTAGTGGCGCTCGCGGAACGCGGCGACGCCGATCACGCCGACGTCGTCCGGCCGGCCGGTGCGCGCCGCATAGCTGTCGGGCAGGTCGGTGAAGTAGAACTCGGCGATATCCGAGTAGCTCTTGCGCCAACCCTGGACATCGATGCGCTGCCAGGGATCGAGCACGTAGCCGGCTTGCGACGCGCCGGCGGTCTGGCCGCTGACGACGTTGACGCCGTCGACCGAGACCACCGCCAGCACGCGTTCGCCGGTCTGGTTCTGCAGGGTCAGGGAAAAACGGTGGCCGGGCTGGCCGGCGATGTAGTCGTTGCCGCGGTGGTAATAAGGCTGCAGCAGGCTGCCGGTGTCGAGGTCCTGGACCTGGACGTCGACGAGGTTTTCCTGGCGGGCGCAGGCGGGCAGGGCGGTGCATCCGAACAACAGCAGGCTGGCGAGGGCGAGGCGTTTCATGGCGGGTCTCCGTGGGTGGCGATGCCTGCAAACGCATCGGCGCCGGGAACGGGGTTAGCGCCACGCTGCTAAACTGGCCGCGACCCCCGTGCCCCCGCCCCCGAGCCCGCACCGCATGAGCCCGCAACGCGTCCTGACCGGCATCACCACGTCCGGCACCCCGCACCTGGGCAACTACGCCGGGGCGATCCGCCCGGCGATCGCCGCCAGCCTGCGCGACGGCGTCGAGAGTTTTTATTTCCTCGCCGACTACCACGCGCTGGTGAAGGTGCAGGATCCGGCCCGCGTGCAGCGTTCGACCCTGGAAATCGCCGCCGCCTGGCTGGCCTGCGGCCTGGATCCGGAACGGGTGTGGTTCTACCGGCAGTCGGACATCCCGGAGATCCCGGAGCTGACCTGGCTGCTGACCTGCGTCGCCGGCAAGGGCATGCTCAACCGCGCCCACGCCTACAAGGCGGCGGTGGACCGCAACCTCGCCGAGAACGAAGATCCCGACTCCGGCATCACCGCCGGCCTGTTCATGTACCCGGTGCTGATGGCCGCCGACATCCTGATGTTCCGCGCGCACCAGGTGCCGGTCGGGCGCGATCAGGTGCAGCACATCGAGATGGCGCGCGACTTCGGCGCGCGCTTCAACCATTTCTATGGCGAACATTTCGTACTGCCCGAGGCGGCGGTCGACGAAAGCGTGGCGACCTTGCCGGGCCTGGACGGCCGCAAGATGAGCAAGAGCTACGACAACACCATCCCGCTGTTCGCGCCGCTGGCGGACCTGCGCAAGGCGATCCTGGCGATCAAGACCGACTCGCGCGCGCCGGGCGAAGCCAAGGCGGCGGAAGGCTCGGCCCTGTTCCAGCTCTACCAGGCCTTCGCCACGCCGGCCGAGACCGCTGCCATGCGCCGGGCCTTCGCCGACGGCGTCGCCTGGGGCGATGCCAAGCAGGCGCTGTTCGAGTGCGTCAAGCGCGAGGTCGAACCGATGCGCGAGAAATACCAGGCGCTCATCGCCAAGCCGATCGAAATCGAGGCGACGCTGCGCGAAGGCGCGGCCAAGGCGCGCAAGATCGCCACGCCGTTCATGGCCGAGTTGCGCGGCGCGGTGGGACTGCGCGCCTTGCACGCGGAGCGCGCGCGCGAACCGTCGGCCGGCGCGAAGGCGGCGCTGCCGGTGTTCAAGCAATACCGCGAGGCCGACGGCAAGTTCTACTTCAAGTTGCTCGACGCCGACGGAAAACTGCTGCTGCAGAGCCGCGGTTTCGCATCGCCCCGCGGCGCGGGCCAGCGCATCGCCGCGCTCAAGGCCGGCGATTCCCTGGGCGAAGCGGGCGATCTTGTCGATGGCATCGAATTTGCGCGGGTGGAAGCCGCGATCCGCGCCCTGCGGCAAGCGGACGAAGCCAAAAGCTGACTGGCTTTAACCCCAGTCGTTGCGTGCCACGTCGCCGCTGCCCGGCTGTTCGCGCACGACGCAGAAACGGTGGCCGGTCGGCGCTTCCATCACCACCCAGCGGGCGTTGCGCGGCCGGCTGATTTCCCGGGCGCCCAATTCCGCGAGCCGCGCGACTTCGGCCTCGATGTCGTTGGTCTCGATGTCCAGGTGCACGCGCGAGGGGTGCGCGACCTTCTGCACTTCGATGCATAGCTGGTGCGGGCTGCCGTCGAGGCGGGCGTACTTGTCTTCGCCGCCTTCGTCCGGATCGGTCACCGGCAGGCCCAGGGCCTGGCTCCAGAAATTCGCGGCGTCGGCGAGCGCGCCGCCCTCGCAATCGATGATGAAGCCCGCGAGCCGGCTGCGGTGCGCCATGTCAGCGCGCCCGTTGCAGGTCGTCGATCATCAGCTTGAGGAAGCGCGCGGCTTCGCCGCCGGTGGCGGCGCGATGGTCGAAGGTCAAGGACAGCGGCATCACCCGGTGCGCCTCGATGCCGCCGAGCACCGGCACCACCGCGTGGTGCAGGCGGCCGGCACCGACGATGCACACGCACGGTGGCACCACCA
>JANYBA010000018.1 GCA_025360985.1 Gammaproteobacteria bacterium
CAAAGGCGAAGCGCAGGTAGTGGCGGCCGCCGTTGCCGTCGGACCCGGCCGGCGCGCGCCACTGGTAGGCGCCAATGAAGGCGGTCAGGCGCACTTCCCAGGCAGTTTCCTCCAGCGTCTCGCGTATCGCCGCTTCGGCCAGAGATTCGCCCGGCTCCAGGTGCCCCGCCGGCTGGTTCAGCACGCGCAGCCCCTGGGCTTCTTCCTCTACGACCAGGAGTCGGCCGTCTCGAACCACCACGGTGGCGACTGTGACGTCGGGTTGCCAGGGCTGGTCGTTGCGGGAGGCGGAATTCGACATGGGAAACCGGAGCAGAGCAGAACGCTCATTCTGGCGGCATCGCCGGGCCCCGTCCACGCTTGCATCCATCCGCGACCACCCCATTTATACTGGCGCCATGGCCAAGAAACCCAAGCCGCCGGAACCAGAGCCCGATCGCAATCACGAGCGCGACGTGGCGGTATTGCCGGCCAAGCCCGACGTTACCCGTCCGCCGTTGTACCAGGTGGCCCTGCTCAACGACGACTTCACGCCGATGGATTTCGTGGTCGAGGTCTTGCAGGTCTTCTTCGCCATGAATCGGGAAAAGGCGACCCAGGTCATGCTTCACGTGCATACGCGCGGCAAGGGCGTTTGCGGCGTCTACACGCGCGACGTGGCTGAATCGAAGGTAACCCAGGTCAATGACTTCTCCCGCTTGCACCAGCACCCCCTGTTGTGCAGCATGGAGAAGGCATAGGCTGGACTCGTCGAACCGGACTTTCTGATTTGGAAATGGCAGCAACGGCCCCATATTCGAGCAAACGCTTCCGGAGTACCCCATGTTCAGCAAGGACCTCGAATACAGTATTGGCCAGTGCTACAAGCAGGCCCGCGAAGCCCGCCATGAATTCATGACGGTCGAGCACCTGTTGCTCGCGCTTCTGGAGAACCCCGCCGCGATCGCCGTGCTCAAGGCCTCCGGATGCAACCAGCCGCGGCTGGAGCAGGGCCTGCGCCAGGTGATCAACGACAGCGTCCCGGTATTGCCCGCCGAAGACACCCGCGACACCCAGCCGACGCTCGGCTTCCAGCGGGTTCTGCAGCGCGCCGTCTACCACGTGCAATCTTCCGGCAAGAAGGAAGTGACCGGCGCCAACGTGCTGGTGGCGATTTTCGGCGAGAAGGACTCGCATGCGGTCTACCTGCTGCAACAGCAGGACATCGCGCGCCTGGACGTGGTCAATTACCTGTCCCACGGCATCGCCAAGGTCGGCGATGGCAGCGAGAGCAAGCCGGCAACCGAGGAAAAATCCGACGCCGAGGGCTCGGATGACTCGCGCGCCAATCCCTTGCAGGAATTCGCCAGCAACCTCAACGACCTCGCACGCGAAGGCAAGATCGACCCGCTGGTCGGGCGCGACGAGGAAGTCGAGCGCACGATCCAGGTGCTCTGCCGCCGGCGCAAGAACAATCCGCTTTACGTCGGCGAGTCCGGCGTCGGCAAGACCGCGCTGGCCGAGGGCCTGGCCTGGCGCATCGTCGAAGGCAAGGTTCCCGATGTCCTGGCTGACGCGGTGATCTTTTCGCTCGACCTGGGTTCCCTGGTCGCCGGCACCAAGTACCGTGGCGACTTCGAGAAGCGGCTCAAGGCCGTGCTCGCGCAGCTCAAGAAGGAGCCGCGGGCGATCCTGTTCATCGACGAGATCCACACCATCATCGGCGCCGGCTCGGCGTCGGGCGGCACCATGGACGCCTCGAACCTGATCAAGCCGGCATTGCAGAACGGCGAGCTGCGCTGCATCGGCTCGACCACGTTCCAGGAATACCGCAGCGTGTTCGAAAAGGACCGCGCCCTTGCCCGCCGCTTCCAGAAGATCGACGTGGTCGAACCGTCGATCAGCGAATCGGTGGCGATCCTGCACGGCCTGAAGGCGCGCTACGAGGCGCACCACGAGGTCGAGTACAGCAACGAGGCGATCCAGGCGGCGGTGGACCTGTCGGTCAAGCACATCAACGACCGCCTGCTGCCGGACAAGGCCATCGACGTCATCGACGAGGCCGGCGCCCGCCAGCGCCTGCTGTTGGAAGCGGATCGCAAGAAGATCATTGATGTCGAGGAAGTCGAACTGATCGTCGCGCGCATGGCGCGCATCCCGCCCAAGCAAGTCAGCGCTTCCGACCGTGACGTGCTCAAGAACCTCGAGCGCAATTTGAAGATGGTGATCTTCGGCCAGGAGCCGGCGATCGAAACCCTGGTGTCGGCGATCAAGCTGGCCCGTTCCGGCCTGGCCAATCCGGACAAGCCGATCGGCAACTTCCTTTTTGCCGGCCCGACCGGCGTCGGCAAGACCGAACTGACCCGCCAACTCGCCCTGCAGCTCGGCATCGAACTGGTGCGCTTCGACATGTCGGAATACATGGAAGCGCATTCGGTCAGCCGCCTGATCGGCGCGCCCCCGGGCTACGTCGGTTTCGACCAGGGCGGGCTGCTGACCGAGAAGATCGTCAAGACGCCGCAC
>JANYBA010000002.1 GCA_025360985.1 Gammaproteobacteria bacterium
TCCACGCCCAAGCCCTTGAGGTTCTGGATATTGCTGCGGCCGAGATCCGACAGGTCGCAGGTGGTCGCGGTCACGCACAGGGGATTCAATCCCAGCTGCAGCATGCGCACCACCTGGTAGGTGCTGTCCTTGCCGCCGCTGACCGGCACGATGCAGTCCCAAGTGCTGCCGTCGCGGCGCCGGTAGCGTTCGAGCACCACGAGCAATTCCTGCTGGCGCGCGGCCCAATCGACCTGCTCGCGCTGTTCGTAGCTGCGACAGGCGTTGCAGATGCCATCCTGGTCCAGTCGCAGGTCCGGCTTGGTGTCCGGCATGACACAACGTCGACAATAGGTCAGCATGTCAGGCGCGCCTGCGCATCAGGAACCAGGTGATGTCGTCCTGCGGAAAATTGACGTCGCCGTGGTAACAGAAACCGTAATCGACCAGTTCCAGCTGCGGATGGCGCTGCAGGATTTCCCCGGCGAAGTCGCGCTTGAACAAGCGGTCCGAATGACCCCGATAGGTGATCGTGACCGGCGCCGGGTTGTAGTACTCGGCCACCAGCAGATAGCCGCCGGTGGCGGCGAAAAGCTTGTCGTAGACCTCGGGCAACACGCTCGGATCAAGATGGATGAGTACGCCCTTGATGAGGACCAGGTCCCAGGTGCGCCCGGGGGCGAAATCGAGCAGGGAGCCGTGGGTGACGTTGGCGGCCGGGATGACCGTCGCCAATTCGCACGCCGCCTCGGCGTTGATCTCGATCCCGTATTGCTCCTGGCCGGGATGCAGCAACTTCAGCGCGCGCAGGTTCATGCCGATGTTGGCGCCGAACTCGATGCAGCTGCCCAGGCCGCGGGCCATGCGCAGCGCCTTGCCAAAGAAATCGAGGTTCGAGGCGAGCAGCGCGTCGCCCTGGTTGCGCTGGATGTACTGGCGGCCGAACTCGCCTGCCCAGAACGCCTCCTGCTCGGTCCGGTAATCGGTGGTTGGGTTGTTCATCGTTGCGCACCTTCAGCGCCCGACTTGCCAAGTAGCTGGAATAGTAACTCAGCGCGATCCCAGTCTTCGGCGGTGTCGATGTCCTGGACGCGCTGTCGCGGCAGCACGACCGGCACCGACGCCGGGGAAAAGATCGGCGTGCCGGTCAGCCAGGCCGCGCTCCTGCCCCAATAGAACTGGCCGGCGTCGTGAAAGGATGGCTCGAGGTCCTGCGATCGCGTATCAGCGAATTCGGGCTGGAACATTTCGACCCGGCCGTCGGCGTTGATGCGCACGGCGCGCTGGATCGGGAACTCAAACGAGGTCACCGCGAACGCGAAGTCGGCTTCTTCCGTGATCAACGCTGACAGGCCCGAACGGAGGTCCTCCGCGCGCAGGAACGGGGCGGTCGCGTAGATGCAGCAGGCGTGTTCCGGCGCCACGCCCCTGCCCGCCAGCCAGCGCAGCGCATGGCCGATCACGGGAACGGTGGCGACCAGGTCGCCGCTGAGTTCCGGCGGCCGCACGAACGGCGCCTCCACGCCCGCCGATCGCGCGACCGCGGCGATTTCCTCGTCGTCGGTGGAGACCAATATCCGGGCGAAGCAGCCGCTCGCCTTGGCCGCTTCGATCGACCATTCGATCATCGGTCGGCCGCAAAAATTCTTGATGTTCTTGCGCGGGATGCGCTTGCTGCCGCCGCGCGCCGGGATGATCGCCACCCTCATGGCAATACCGCCTGCCGCAGCGCCTCGATGACGGCGTCTTGCTGGGCTTCGGTCAAGGTCGCGTACATGGGCAGGCTTATCGCCTCGGCGTAGTAGCGCTCGGCTTGCGGAAAATCACCGGGCTTGAAGCCAAATGCCTGGTAGTAAGGCTGGGTATGCACCGGTATGTAGTGGACGTTCACACCGATGCCCTGCGCGCGCATGGCGTCGAATACCTCGCGATGCGTGCGCTCGACCTCCTTGAAATCGAGCCGGACCACGTACAGGTGCAAGCCGGAATAGCCATCGGGATGCTGCCACGGGGTCACCACCGGCAAATCGGCAAGCAGGCGGTCGTAGCGCTTGGCCAACTGGTGCCGGCGTTCGACGTAGGCATCGATGCGCCGAAGTTGCGACAGGCCGAGCATCGCCTGCAGGTCGG
>JANYBA010000046.1 GCA_025360985.1 Gammaproteobacteria bacterium
GTCCGGGCCGATGTTGTAGGCCGGGCCGAGGTCGACCAGCAGCGGCGAGGCCGTTGCCGCGCGCGGCGGGATCGACGGGCCCTGCGCGAGCGTGGGCGCGCCTTGGGGGACCCGCCCGGGCCACGCGCCAGAATCGCGGCGGCGCATCGCCAGGCGATCCGCCTTGCTGCCCACGCTGACTCCCCGGGTGCCGTCTCGACCCACGCCCGCCTGGGTCACCTGCGCGGCGATCTGCGCGACCGGGCGCGTATCGGCACCGATCGCCCAGCTCCGCCAATGGCCCTGCACCGTGCGCGCCAGCAGCCGGCTGCCGTCTGGCGCGAAGGCCAGTTGCACGATCACGTCGTTGGCGTCGCTGTCGCCCTGCAAGGGTGGGCCAAGCGCCACGCCGGTGCGGGCGTCGTGCAGTTGCACCTCGCGGCGGAAGGCGTGCGCGACGAGGGTGCCATCGTCGCTTGCGGCCAGCGTCGCGGTGGCGTCGCTGCGGGCGAGGCGGGGCAGGGGGGCCAGGGCGTCGTCGCCGTGGGCGAATTCGTCCTGGTCGCTGCCCGCGAGGAAGACGTTCGCCCCCGACGCGACCACGCCCAGCGGTTGCGCTGGCCCCGTCTCGCGTTGCGAAAGGATGCGATCGGCGACCGGGTCCCAGTGCAGGAGCAGGTTGTTGCCCAGGCGTGCGTCGGGCGCGCGCGTTGCCAGCAGGACGCTGCCATCGGCACTGAAATCCGCCCAGGCCACGGGTTGCGAATCGTCCTGCGGGAAGTCGCGGAGCAGCCGCAGGTCGGCGGTGGACAGCACCGTGGTGGCGCCGTGGACCGGCCCCACCGCCAGCAGCCGCGTGCCATCGGGGCTCAGGGCCAGGTGGCGCAGCGGCGCGGCCAAGCGTGCCTCGCCGGGCAGCCGCCGACCGGCGCGCATGTCGAAGGCCTGCAGGCGCTCCTCGAATCCCGCCGCACCGTTGCCGCTGAAGCTCAGCACGACGCGACTGCCGTCGGCGTTCGCCACCAGGCGCTCGGGGCTGGCGTCCAGGCGGATCGGTGGGTGGCGCAGGCGCAGGGTGCGGCTGTCGTACACACGCAGTTCCGGACCGACGGTGACCAGCAAGGCGTCGCCGCCGTCGATGAGTTCGGCGAAGCCCGGGGGCTGTGGGAGCGCGAGCCAGGGCGTGAGCGGCGCGCCGCCCGGCGCCACGATGCGCAGCTTGTCCCAGGCCACGTCCACCAGGCGCCTGCCGTCGAACCAGGTGCGTTCGGGAACCTGGCGCGCCGCCATCGCCGGTGCCGTGGGCCCGAGGGGAAGGCGCCACAGCCGCACCTCGCCATCCAGTCCCGCGCTGGCCAGCAGGCCAGAGGACAGCGACCAGCCGATTGCGTAGTCCTCCGCCTGCAGGTGGGCGACGGGACTGGCGCCAATGCGGAACGCCGACACGGCGCGCGGGCCTTGTTCCGGCAGGCGCCACAGCGCCGTCCTGCCCTTGCCCGCGGCGACCAGCAGGCGCTGCGCGTGGCTGATGCCGACCCGCTCTAGCGCGAAGTCGTGCTGCATCTGCCCGGCCGTCAGCGGATTGCCGGTCCCGACGTCGAACGCGTAGGCGGTACCGTCGCGGGTCGCGACCGCCAGCCACGCATCGTCTTCGCTGAACGCGACCCAGGTGACCTCGCGGCTGTGCGGTGTCGGCAGCAGCCGAGGCGCACCGCCATCGGGGTTGACCAGGAAGACGCGGCCCTCGAAGTCGCCCAGCGCCAGCCACCGGCCATTTCCGCTGCGCGCCCACGCCGAGATTCCCGCGCTGCCCGGCAGCGCCGTGACTTGCGGCTGCAGCAGCTCGGGAAAATGGTGGATGCGCAGGTTGATCATCGCGATATCGAGAAAGGCGGCATAACGCGCGTCGGGTCCCAGCAGCCAGGGGGTGAACTGACCGGTGCCCGGGATCAGCCCGGAACGCGGCGCCCACGGATCCACCTGCCAGAGTTGCGCCTGCTTCGAGCGGTTGCGCAGCATCGCGAAGTGGCCGTCCTCGCTGTAGGTGGCGTCGGCGAAATCCGCGAAGGACTTTGGCGGTTCCACCACCGCGGCGCGGTCGAGGTTGATGAGCCAGGTGTCGCCGTCATAGGGGTTCGCGAAGTTGCCCAGCCAGTCCATCGTCACGCGCAGGGCATGGTCGTCGACGAAGCGCAGCAAGCGCGGCACGCCCGGCTGGCCCATCGCGTCCACGCGCCCGTGCAGGCTGATCCGTCCCCGTTCCGCGAGGGTCGCGGCGTCGTACCAGCGCACGCTCTGGTCGCTCAAGCCGATCGCAAGCAGGCTGCCGTCGGGGCTCAGCGCCACCGCCAGCGGGCTGGCATCGGCGATCACCATGCGATCCACCAGCACCGGCGCCTGGCCGAGCAGCATGCCGATCCGGCGCCGCTCGAGCGCCGCCTGCGCGGGTTTGCCCGCCCGCTCCTGCTCCTGGATGTTGGCAAGCAGGCGGGGCAGCGCCTCGAAGCCGTCACCGCCGCGTTCCAGGCGCAGCGCTTCCTCGCGCCGGCTCTCCCAGAGCAATGCGCTCGATGCGGCGGCATTGCGCTCGGCGCGCTTCCACTGCAGGGACGTGGCGGCGAAACCAAACACCAGCGAGAAGAACAGCAAGGCCACCAGCGCGGTCAGCTTCGGCTCGCGCCGCGCCAGTTGCAGCACCCGCTGCCCCGAATTGAGCGGCCGCGCCACCACCTCGCGGCCCTCGAGGAAGCGGCTCAGGTCGTCGGCCAGGGCACGCGCGCTGCGATAGCGGGCGGCGGGATCCTTGGCCAGGCACTTAAGGCAGATCGCGTCGAGGTCGGCCGGCACCTTCGGATCGAGCGTGCGTGGCGCGCTGGCCTCGACCGTGACCACGCGCAGCAGGGTTTCCTGCGGCGTGGCTGCGTGGAAGGGCGGGCGGCCGGTTAGGCATTCGTACAGGATCGCGCCGAGGCCGTAGATGTCGGTGGCCGCACCAATGTGCGGCGAGCGTGCCTGCGCCTGCTCCGGCGCCATGTAGGAGGGTGTGCCGGAAACTTCGTCGCTGCTTTCGGCCACGACCTGGTCCAGGCGCCGGGCCAGGCCGAAATCGGCGACCAGCGGATCGCCCGTCTCGTCGAGCAGGACGTTGCCCGGTTTCAGGTCGAGGTGCAGCACGTCGAGGCTGTGCGCGTAGTCCACCGCCTCGGCGACGGTGCGCATCAGGCGCGCGGCGTCCCGGCAAACGTAGGGTCCGTCCTGGGCAAGCCGGGCGGCGAGCGAGCGGCCGCGCACCAGGCGCATCGAAAAATAATTGAGGTCTTCGTAGGCGCCGGTCTCGTAGACCGTGACGATGTTCGGGTGCTCCATGCGGGCCGCCGATTGCGCTTCGCGCTGGAAGCGGGCGATGAAGTCGGTCGACGCCCAAGGGCCGGCCGCCAGCAACTTCAGGGCAACCTCGCGGTCAAGGCTTTTCTGCCGCGCACGGTAGACCACGCCCATGCCGCCCTGGCCGATTTTTTCCAGCAGTTCGTAGTTGCCGAAATCGCGCTGCGCCGGGTCGTTCAAGTCCAGGTCGAGCGCTTCCGGCGGCAGGAAGGCCAGGTGCCGCGGCGCCATCGTGCCTTCGCCGATCCAGGCCGGCGCGCTGGCGAACGCGAGCCGCGCCAAATCACCCGTGCCGGTGAATTTCGCGTCCGACGGCAGGATGCGGGTTTCGGTCACGCCGATCCGTCGGCGAGCAGATCAAGCAGCGCGGCGCGTTCGGATTCCAGGTCGGCGGGGCTGGCGACCGTTTCCATCAATTCGTCGTCGGCCAATTCACGGAAGCGCTGCCGCAACCGCTTGACCGCAATCACCAAGGCCAGCGGTGGCGAACCCAGGCTGCGCGACAACTCCTGGTATTGGCCGGCGACCGGTTCTCGGGTCAGGAAAGGCTGCAGCGCGTGGAACAGGTCTTCGCGACCGCTCTGCTCGGCCTCGGCCTGGAGCCGACGCAGGCTGCGCGCCAGCACTTCCAGGGCGAAGCTGCGATGAAAGGCCTGTTCCGGGCTGCTGGCGGGGTGATGGTCCTGGGCCAGGTGTTGCTCGAGTTGCTCCTGTGTCAACGGCGCGGCGAGTTCCTGCTGCCGGACCGCCTCGTCGTACTTGCGCCAGTCTGCGGTGAGGAAAAGGTGCAGGCGGGCGAGCAGGAAATCGCGGAAGCGGCCCTGGCTGCGCGGATCGACCTGCTGGATCGCCTGCGGCAATTGCCCGAAAAAAGCCAGGCACAATTCATTGGCATCTTCGGGCGAGTGGCCGCTGCGCCGGGCGTAGGCATAGACCGGGTACCAGAAGCGCTGCGAGAGTTCGAGCAGGGAACGCTTCGCCAGCTCCGGTTCCGGCTGATGGATGTCCAGCACGCGCGACCATCGCGTGCGCGAGAAGCGCGGATGCGCGGCCGGACCGTTGCGCGACGATTGTGTGGGCATAAAGACTCCTCTTTACGCGTAAAACGCAAAACCACCGGTGGCGATTACAGCGCCGGCCGGCGCCCCATCCAGTTCTGCATCGAGCTCATCTCGTCCGGAACGTGGGTCGGGTCCTGCACGGTGTCGGCAACTTCCGCCGTGATCAGCTCCTGCAGGCGCTGGCGCAGCCGGTGCACGGCGACCGCGACGGTGTTGCGGGCCATGCCCAGCTGTTGCGAGACGCGGGCGTAGTCGTCGGGGTCGGGCGATTCGAAAAGAAATCCTTGCAGCGCGCGGAACAGCGGCTCCTTGCCGGCGGCACGGGCTTCCTCGCGCAGGCGGCGCGTCGCCTGCAACAGCAGGGCGCGCGCCCATTCGCGTTCGAATGCCAGCTCCGGCGTGTCCTCCGAGTGCGGTTCGGTGATGGCATCGAGCGGCAGGTGCTGGGCCTCGCCGCCGCGTTTGCCGGCGTGGTCGCGGCGGTGCTCGGAGACCAGGAAGTGCTTCAGCGAGCCGAGCAGGAAGGAACGAAAGCGACCGCGGGCCGGATCGGCCGCCTCGTGCAGGCGCTTGCCCAGCAGATGGGCGAAAAAAGCCTGGGTGCGATCCTCGGCGTCTTCGTTGGCCAGCCCCTGGCGGCGCAGGTAGGCCAGCACCGGTGCCCGGTAGCGCCGGCACAAGCGATCGAGTGCGATCCTGCCGTCGCTACTGTCGCGACCGCAATCGAGGATCATGCTCCACTGCGTGGTCTCGAATCCGGACATCCGCCCCCGCTCCTGGCACGACGATGAGTCATCATGGCGCAATCCGGGCCGGCGTGTCCCACGCGCCCGCCACCGACCGGAGCAACCGATGAAGTTTCCCCGCATGTCGATCGAGGCGGAAGCGCCGGAGCAGCTCGGCTACGAGCGCATCCGCTCGAACCTGACCGAGTCGTCGGTGCGCGACCGGAGCTTGCGCGAACTGGCGGTCGACCTGTCCGACCTGCCGCTGGCCTACACCGACCACATGGGCCATCCGGGCCTGCGCGAACTGGTCGCCACCGAAGCCGGCGCCACGGCCGCGGACGTGATGCTGGCCGCGGGCGCCTCGTCGGCGCTGTTCATGACCGCGATGGCGCTGCTCGAGCCCGGCGACCACGTGATCGTCGCGCGGCCGAACTACGCCACCAACATCGAGACGCCGCGCATCCTGCGCTGCCGGGTCGACCTGCTCGACCTCGAGTTCGAACGCGGCTTTGCCCTCGACCCCGGGCGCGTGCGCGCGCTGCTGCGCCCGGACACCAAACTCGTCAGCGTGACCGCGCCGCACAATCCCACCGGCGTCGCGCCGACCCTGGAATGCCTGCGCGAGCTCGCCGACATCACCGCGACCACCGGCGCGCGCCTGCTGGTCGACGAAACCTACCGCGACCTGTGCTTCGCCGAGCCATTGCCGATGGCGGCGACGCTCGGCGAGCACGTCATCGGCGTGAGCTCGATGTCCAAGGCCTACGGCATTCCCGGCATTCGCCTGGGCTGGGTGATGGCGCGCGATCCGGCGCTCATGAACCAGCTACTTTGCGTGAAGGAACAGATCGGCATTTGCGGCAGCGTCATCGACGAGGCGATTGGTTACCACGCCTACGCGGCGCGGGCGCAGTGGCTGCCGGAAAATCGCCGCCACTTGCAGGCGCAGTTCGAACGCGTTCGGCGCTGGGTGCAGGAAGAACCCCTGCTGGAGTGGGTCGAACCGGGCGGCGGCTGCGTCTGTTTCCCGCGCATCCGCGCCGACGCCGGCATCGACACCGCGCGTTTCTACCGTTGCCTCAACGAGGAACACGGCACCTATGTCGGTCCCGGCCATTGGTTCGAGCAGCCGGACCGATATTTCCGCATCGGCTACGGCTGGCCGACGGCGGACGAGCTCGAGCTCGGGCTGGCGGCGATCTCCCAGGCCCTGCGCGCCTGATGCGACTCGGCCCCTTCCAACTCGACCCACCGCTGGTTCTGGCGCCGATGGCCGGCGTCACCGACAAGCCCTTCCGCCTGTTGTGCAAGCGCATGGGTGCGGGCTACGCGGTCTCGGAAATGACGACGTCCGATCCGCGCCTGTGGAAGACTAGAAAGAGTTTGCTGCGGATGGACCACGCCGGCGAACCGGAACCGATCGGCGTGCAGATTGCCGGCGCCGATCCGCAGGTGTTGGCCGAGGCGGCGCGCTACAACGTCGACCACGGCGCGCAGATCATCGATATCAACATGGGCTGCCCGGCGAAAAAGGTATGCAACGCCTGGGCCGGCTCGGCGCTGTTGCAAGACGAGGCGCTGGTGGCGCGCATTCTTGCCG
This sequence comes from Gammaproteobacteria bacterium, assembly GCA_025360985.1. GTDB lineage: Bacteria > Pseudomonadota > Gammaproteobacteria > Xanthomonadales > Xanthomonadaceae > Arenimonas. Next base: position 6,753 of record JANYBA010000046.1, read on the forward strand.
CGGTGGTCGCCGCGGTCGATGTGCCGGTGACCCTGAAGATCCGCACCGGCTACAACCGCGAGAACGTCAATGGCCTGGGCATCGCCCGGATCGCCGAGGACTGCGGCATCGCCGCGCTCGCCGTGCACGGCCGCACCCGCGACATGCATTACACCGGCGAGGCCGAGTACGAAACGATCGCCGCGATCAAGCGGGCGGTGAAGATCCCGGTGCTGGCCAACGGCGATATCGTCGATCCGGAAAAAGCCCGCGAAGTGCTGCGCCGCACCGGCGCCGACGCGCTGATGGTTGGCCGCGCCGCGCAGGGCCGGCCCTGGGTGTTCCGCGAGATCGCACATTTCCTCGCGACCGGCGAGCGCCTGCCCGAACTCGGCCCGCGCGAGGTCGGTGCGATCCTGCTCGGCCACCTCGAACACCTGTACGCCTTCTATGGCGAACAGATGGGCCTGCGCATCGCCCGCAAACACCTGGGCTGGTACGCGAAAGACCGGCCCGAGAACGCCAGTTTTCGCCACGTCGTCGTCCGCGCCGAGTCCGCCGCCGAACAACTGCGGCTGTCGCGCCAGTATTTCGAGGCGCTGGCCGAGGGCGTGTCGGTGGACGCGGCGGCGTAGTCAGGCGACGGAAATGGTCAGGGTCTTGCCCATGGCCTTGAAGGCATCGGCCAGGGTGTCGATCTTGGTCGCATGATGCAGGTCGACGATTCGGGTCACCGTTTGCGGCGACGCATCCAGTTTCCTTGCGAGCTTGGAAGGCGTCACCCGTTCCTTGAGCATCTCGTTCAACAGCAGGACCTTCACGGCGATGCTCACCGGAAGTTCGACGACTTCTTCGCCCTTGCGCGCCTCGCTGGGCAGGGGCACCTGCCGGTTGTCTTCGAAGTAGAACTCCATCGCGGTCGCCAACGCATCAGCCGCCATTTCGAGCGCCTTTATCCGGGTGGCTCCCGAGGTCAACGCCTCCGGGATGTCCCGGAACGAAACCACGTAGCCATCCTTTTCCTTGCGAATGCGGGCAGGGTATCCAGACATGATTGATGTTCCTCTTGTGCTGCCGTGTTCACTGCATGCCGAGCTGCTTCCTGATCAACCTGGCGAGGGTGTCGGGGATTTCCTTGTGCCGGGGAATCGTCGATTGCTTGCCTTGGAAGTAGGCCTTGGTGTGCTTCTTGCCTTCCTCGAACCGTGCGCCTCGCGCCGCAAGCTCCCGCTTGAATCCGGCCGTGTTCATCGGTTTACATTCCTTGGGCGCAATGTACACATTTTTGTTAACCAAGTCAACATTTATGTTTATGGGCGCTCGGGCGTCTTGTCGCCCTCGTGTGTACATAGTCGACCTGATCGAGCGGTGTCGAAACTGTCAGGAAATCCCGAAAGAGGGGTCAGGAAATACTCCCGGGTTTAGGCCCAGGCACTTATGCTCGTCATTGTCCAAAACGAGGATTTGCCATGCTCG